>NZ_JAKGTN010000010.1:0-224303 GCF_021568915.1 Vibrio sp. McD22-P3 | reverse complement strand
TAGGCCTCGTCGATTCAGCGATCTAGCCATTACTACCGCATTGATGGTAAAACGTGTTTTCTCTATGCCATTGAGAGCGCTGCAAGGCTTTCTAGACTCTGTATTTAAGCTGGCTAACATACCGCTTGTTTGTCCACATTACACCTGTATAAGCCGTCGAGCTAAGGAAGTTGAGGTTTCATTTAAAACTAAAACCAGAGGTGCGATACAGCATCTGGCTATCGATGCTACTGGTCTCAAGGTTTATGGCGAAGGTGAATGGAAGGTCAAAAAGCATGGTACTGACGGGAAGCGTAGAGTCTGGAGAAAACTGCATTTAGCAGTCGACACAAGCACTCACGAGATAGTAGCAGCAGAGCTGAGCTTATCTAATGCCACTGATGCAGAAGTCCTTCCTAATTTGCTCAAGCAAACACGTCGACGAATCATTGAGATATCTGGAGATGGAGCTTACGACACAAGGAACTGCCATGATGCCATACGGATTAAGCGAGCTGTTCCGCTTATCCCACCAAGAGAAGGGGCAGCCTTCTGGGAACAAGGGCACCCTCGCAATTTAGCCGTGGGTTGCCAAAAACTCTACGGCTCCAACAAGAAGTGGAAAAAGCGGTATGGTTATCATAAGCGTTCACTCTCTGAAACAGCCATGTATCGTGTGAAGCAGTTGCTAGGTGGAAGGTTAAGCCTAAGAAACTACAATGCTCAGGTTGGTGAAACCTACGCCATGATTAAAGCGCTGAACAAGCTGACAGGGCTTGGTATGCCTGAAACTCAGTGTGTTGTTTAATAATCACTCAATTTCAGGCGGTTAAGTTTTCTGTCCGAATTACGCAACAAGGCCCTATTGGGAGGGAAACTTGCGTTCGTGTGAGAGAAACTTGCATTCGTGGGAGAAGAATTGGCATTTCTAGGAGCACCAAAATAAATCAAATAACTTTATCAACTACATTTTATTCATTTCTTTTAAAGAAACATTCAAATGACAAAACAAAATATATTTAATATGTATTCTTCTAGAAATTAACATCATCAAAATAATCATTGCAAAGCCACTCTGTGACATTCAAAATATAAAAAATGGGGAATATTTAGAATTTAAAAAAACGAAATTTCCCATTTCAAAATTTGAAAATTAAAGCAGGCCCGTATTTTGGAACACTAAAATAAACATCTTCATGGCCTGCATTTCGATTTTATTTTAGGCGCACCTAAATAGCCACAAAAATATCCTTACTCAAAGCCGCGATGCGTCTTCTGCGTAATGTGTTCTTAAAAAAGAATCAAAAGCAAATAGAATAATGCAATTTCCTATATAAGATCTCGCACAAGATGAGTGGGAAATATAAATCAAAAAAGAAAGATAAAAATAATAGCCGGAATACCGGCAGGAGAAATATTATGGCTACAAGATTTTCATCGATAGAGCAACCGAAAAAAGAAAATAGAGGCAGAAAGAAGCTGCCTCCCGAGGATAAAAAGACAGAAGTTGTGAGGTTCAAAACGACTCTTTCTGAATATGAAATACTTGATTATCTCAGAGAGAACACCGGCTACAACAGCATTGGCTCAATGCTATATGACATGTTTATTGAGCTATTCAACGACAAGGGCATTGTCATTAATATGCCCGGTGAATCGGCTGAAAGGACGCAACAAGACCTGAGAAAAATCGGCACAAACCTAAATCAGGCAACGGCAGCAGTCAATGAAATTGCACGATGGCAAAGAAATGAAATAAGAACCGAAAAAGGATTGGAAAAACTACAAAAAGATTTGAAATTACTGAAAGCCGTCGTCAAAAAACTGCATGAAGAGACAAAAACCGGATTGCACAGGGAAAGCTTCAACAAAGAAACATTTGCGAAAATCAAAGTAATGAAGAAAGCAGATGAAATCCCAGAGATTTCAAAGAGGCTAAAAGAAAAGCTTATCTAATAAGTCCTACCCCGCCAACCGGCGGGACAATAATAAGAACAAGATGAGGCAATTATTATGGAACACCAAGATCATGGCGTGAGAAAAGAATATAAAAATACAATTGATTACAATGCGAGAGCATCAGCTGGAAATGACCTGACCGAACAGAATAAAGTCGCATTCCTTCCCGGCACTTCATTTGCATCTGACCCTTTCACAAGGGATAAGGATGACAATGTTATTGATGTAAACACTGACGAGCTTGTCGCTGAATTTAGAAATCAAGACCTCAAGAGAAAAGGCAAGAAAGGTGGCGGCAAATACATGAACCACTTCAGTTTAACATTGGATCACGAAGACTCGCTAACTCCTGAGCAATTCAACATTGTGATCAATGACTTCATGCAAGAAATGGGATGGCACAATAGCTTATATTTCGGACTCCTTCACTCTGACAAACAACACCTACATGCGCACGTTCACCATCATTTAGTGCAGGACAATGGAAAGACACTCGATATCTTTCGACACTACGAGAAAGCCGTGAGCGCTGCTGCAAAGGTCTCCAAAATGCATGGCTTGAAGGTCGCTCCAAACCCTTATGAGGAGTTGCTTGGCACTAACACAAGCCTTGGCAAAAAAGCAAAAGTGCTCAAGAAGTCAAAAAGTGAGAAAAGTAGAAAGATCGGTGAAAGCATGGCTGAGCTGGATATGCAGCGCATTAACCTTCGACGACGCATCAATCGAGTACACAAAACCAACCCTTTCACGATGAAGTTGTTTGTCGAGAGACTCGAGAAGGAAGGCGTGCAAGTCAAAGCGAGAGAAAACCAATTGGGCGTCATATCCGGCATCAGTTACTCATTGAATGGCGAGAACTGGCACGCGGGTTCAAAGATATCAGCAAAGCACGCATCGTGGGGCTCTCTATTGAAGTCAAAGGAATTGGGCGGCAAAGGTATTGATTATGACCCAATTCGCGACAATGTTGCGCTGGGAGCCACCATTGTTGCGAGATTTGGAATAGAGCTGAACGACGCTCAGTTAACCATTGTTGTTCGTAAGAAGAAGCCGTTTGTACTAAAGATGAATAACGATGGAAATGCATTTATTGATCTTGGAGTTTTCCTCGGCGATGGCCAGGCAAAAATGAGTGTCATCAACATGGTTGCATGGGCAAAAGCAATTATGGAGCTGCTCGACCTTCTCTTTGGCAAAGCATCGCAGTTGAGTCATGAGGACCTCTGCTTCTCGACCATTATTCACTCTCCTCCTCAAGAACTCATATTCGAAGCTAGAGAAGGTGGAGGCACTCTTCATGAGATGAGAGATGACTTGATTGGAGCGCTCGGCGACATTATAGATGGTGGCGAAGGTGGCGGATTCATTAGCACTCCTGTTAATGTTAATGACATCGAACTTTCGAAGATTGGATTTTAGTTTTGCTGCATGTTCAATTCAGAGCATAGCCGACGTTGAGAGTTAACTTGTATTTGAGATGAGGTTAGACTTTTAGATATCCGCAAAAAAATGTCACCATTTTTTGTTTGTATGTTTGTGACCAATCGCTACGCGATTGAAGCTGTGCCACTAAAGATAAGGACCGCCATATCAGTCAAAAACACCGGATAAAATTAAAACATAACCAATTTACATGCAAATGCGGGGCGTACCATTCATTCACTCTTATCGTGGTGAACAACGCTTCATACGACTTCAGGTCGCACGGACATAAACGATTTAGATTTAAAGATCTAAATCGTTTAGCTAGAATAAATATCTTGAAATCTTAAATGCTTGTTAGCTCACACACCACGCGACAAAGTCACTGATATGCTCATGATCAGCAACTACATCTTCTAGCGGGTTATCTATGAGTTTTTGCTTAAACTTATACCACTCTCCAGTTTCTTTTGCGTCCAGAGAAAGGTGAGGTTCAATCGCTCCTAACGACCATACCCATATTGAGTTTTCTTTGAAATATTCACGAATAACACCAATCGGTTCTTTCGATTTTTCTTGGCCAGCTAAAAGTTCATAAATATCCGAAGCTTTAAAGTTATTGCCCTTAGTTGGATTTCGTCCATTTAGTACGAAACCATGCTCCGGCTGTAATTCTTGAATTATGTCTAAGCAAGCTTCTAAGGCTGGGTGCTCCTTATCAATAAGTTTCTTTGTTTTAGCTACAGTAAAAGCGAAGTCTAAATCAGCTAAAGCCTTAGCGGGTATATTCATTTCACTCAAAATTGAAAGCATACCTGGTATATTAGGTGAACCAGTAGCAATCACTAGCGCCAACTTCGATTCACCAAGTGTCTTACCTGTAGCAGACTGAAATAAGGTTGGAAGTACATGCTTTTCTGTATCACCCTCAGCAACTAACACCATATCAGAAAACAGTATCTGTCCAAGGTTATAGGTATCGAACAACAGTCTTGCTTGAGACTCATTGTCATCGAGTACTTTTTCGATTGCTTCTTTTAAGCGACTTTCTACTTTTGTTCCCTCTTCGTTTTTCCGCACTATGTTAGTAATTGGGATATCAGCTTGGTCTATCATAAAAGGAGAATGGGTTGAAAAGACGACTTGATAGCCTTTTTTCGCAAGTACTTTCAGCGATCCACGAATCTGCTCGATAGCTTGAGGGTGAAGAAACAGCTCAGGCTCATCGATCAACAACAGATTAGTTTTTCCCTCTTTTGTCACGTCTTTTGTGATTTCAGAAAGGTGCCTAATCAACGTCATTTGTATCGCACGTTGGGCACCATGCCCCATATCCGAAAAATCCGTACTCCTTTTGTTACCTGTTTCAGTAACTTTGATACTACCTTGTTTAAATAAGTCACTGATATTAGGAGTCGGGATATCTAAATTAAGTGTTAAGCCGGGGAAAAAATCACCAATTTTTCCATTGATAGAATCATCGAACTTTGAAAATTCTTGAAGCCTCTCCTCCCCACTGAGATTAAGTTTCTTGCCGATAGCGGACAACGCCGTATTGATCTCTTCGCCTTTCGTTTTGATAATTTCTTTTTGCAAGTTTGAAATTAGCTTTCCTATCGTGTTCCCTGCTTTAAATTTTGAAACATCTTCTGCTGAATCTTCCATTGAATTGATAAATGTTGGCTCAGGGAACAATGTTGTAACTGCTTGAGGCAATCCATTTGGATTACTCCAGTCATCGTTAGGTTTTTCAGGAGATCGAATACCAAGTACTACAGCATTTTTTGCTGTACCAGGTTTTTCTTGAAAAAAGCGAATATCCAATGAACCACCAACGATGTATGGCTCTAAGCTTGCTTTCTGAGCTGCGGAAAGGTGATTTAGCGCTTTGTCTGTCAAACCAACTAGACGAGCAATAATCTCTATTGGTTTTTTAGAATCATTGAAGCTTGATTCTGTTTGTCCCTTTCCGCGAACAAGCATATCCAAGCATTTTAGAATGTTAGATTTACCCGCATTGTTGTAGCCCACAAGCGGAGTAAACGTTTCTAATTTAATCTTTGTTTTCTTACATGAACGAAAATTATTAATTTCGATTTCCGATATTCTATGCATTTTATTATTTCTCCTTTGTGAGCCAACGCAAAATTAAGGTGTGAGTCACGCAATACCGATGCTACCGCATACCGCTTTAAATACTAAAACCAACGCATAGTAAAATGCTAGACGTGACGAATCACCCTTAATTTTTTGTAAGTTTACAGATAATGCTCCACTAACCTATACCGAATCAACTTGAAGATGCAGGCTTGAGAGTCTGAAAATTATCATTAATTCGAGATGCCAAAGAGCCTGCGATCTCTGGAAGAGTCACAGCAAAAAATTGCTCTATTGCCGACTTGAAGTCCTGCTTTCTTTTGAAGTAAACGTTGTTCCTCGACTTCTCATTCATGACTTTCCATAGCCGCTCTATTGGGTTGAGGTTTGGACTGTAAGGTGGAAGATAATGCAGTTCAATATTCAAGACAAACGCCGCATCTTTGACTAAGTCACTTCGGTGATACCCCGCACCATCTAAGATGATATGAAGCTTATGGGTTAACGGATAACTCTCTCTTAACTTACAGAAAAACGAACAATCGATTCACTGTTAATGCTCTCATAGTCATGAACAATCGTTGCTCCGATATCCGACAGGTTCAGTGCGCCAATTATGTTCAATCGGCTACGATTCCCCGTTGTTTCAATCACTTTATCCTGACCAGTTCGTATCCAACCATGAGATATTTTTGTTGATAGTGTTGGGTGAACTGCGTCGATAAAGACTATCGATTCATCCTCGCCACAGCTTGCCTTTAGCGCCTCATAAGCTTCTATGAATGCTTGCTGTTTTGCTTCATCAAACTTGTGTGGTACGCCTTTCGGTTGCTTGTAGCTAAAACCATTGTGGTGAAGCCATTTGTTCATACCAGAAACAGTATAATCAAGTCCAAATGTATCTTTAACGTAGGCGACAATTTGATGAGTATGAGCATAGGTTTTCTCAGTCAAATGCTCGATTAGGTGCATGGTTTGAGTAGCAGAAAGTTTGCTTTGGCTTCCGCCATTCTCAGGCTTAAGTTTTTCAGAAAGTACGTAGTCGCTGAGGTGACGTGCAACGGTCGATTCATGGATACGAAGAGCTTGAGCAATCATGGCCTGACTCCAACTTTCAGAAGCCAGCAAAACAGCTTTAATACGATCACGCACTCGACCATCACGAGTCGAATCGTGCATCTGTTCGAGTTGTAGTTTCTGTTGAGGGGTCAGTGTAATTTTCATGGTTCGTAGCATGATCCTGATTCTATTGAAAATCAAGCATCTTCAATGATCACTGGTATAATAACAATTTTCATATTGTCAGAATTCATCATCAATATGTTTAATCATACCACTGGGCACATCAAGGTAATGACCGCCACCGAGATCGATTTCATACTCTTCTTGGTTACCTGTAAAGTAATTCGAACTATTTAAGCTATTTGACGGGGGTATAGAAGAAAACGATTGATGATTGGTACTATCATAATAACGGCGAATATCATCTCGACATTGATAGCGGCTCATATAACCGTGCAAACTATTTTCGTAAGTTACACATGACCCATAATTTCTTTCGATAAAGTCCTCAACCAAGTAGGTCATTTGCACAGGGTTTAGCCAAAAGCACTCACTTAGATTCCCCGTGCTAAAATGAACCAGCCTATCTAGGTTTGGTTGATCGCTAAGGTAGCTTAGTAGATTTCTTTCAATTTCGTGTACATTACCGCGCATTATATTAAAGGCAGCATATATAAAATAACCAGGGTTTTGGGAAGATCGATGGCGTGTATCTAGCCTGTTAGTTGTCTTACCAACTTTTGACCATTCTCGATTATAGATATCCCCTCCAATGTATATCCAATCATTGCTTTCGGGGCTACTATAAAACTCTTCTGAACCTCTCACTCTTTATCTCCCTTATTTGGACTTTGTGTGGTTTGTAGCGGCATTGTGAATTTGGCCACCTGATTAGAGGTGTTAAGATACACCTCATAGCATTACAGGTGATGGCAAAAACCTAACAATTGTTAGACAGATAATGTCAGCCGGAACTTGTCCCTCTAAAATACCCTGCTTAACTCTTTCAATCCGTCATATATCATCGTTCAAGCCTGATGTAACCTAACGTTACACAAACAGATCTTGTACTATCAAATCCACACACTTTTTGCCGAACATATCGTAGTAAACTTAGTGCATATTTAACCATTAGCTGAAGTAGGTCAACTAATGACAACAGTATCGAGTCAAGATTGTAGAGCTAAGCAGTTTTTGGGGCAATTCCGAGCTACAGCCCCATTAGCACGATCACTTCGCTCTCACTGCTTACTGCCTTTGGTAACAAGTCTAAATTCCAGACCAGATTGCTTGGATTGACGTGTAGAGTAACGATTTGGGAACTTATCGAAAAAGTCAGACAATTTCTTTAGACCGTAATTACGCGGGTCAAAATCGGGCTTCAATCGTTTGAGGTACTGCCCTACTTCACCTAGTTTCGCCCAGCCAGATTCATCACGATAGTTTTGCCATGCGCGATGCATCAATTGCCAAATTTCTTTCTCAACACCATTTATTTGAGTGGATTGTTGAGGAGGTTGCGGGGACTCCTCCTGTGGCTTATCACCGTTTAGGTTTTCGATAGCAACAAAGTCATCACAAGCGTTTTTAAACGAAGCGGGGGTCATTGCCTTGCCTACCCCTATCACATACATTTCGGACTCTCTCAGCCTCGTTGCAAGGCTAGTGAAATCACTGTCGCTTGAGATAAGCGCAAAAGCATCAAATCGTTGGCTATAAAGAAGGTCCATCGCATCAATGATCATGAGTGCATCAGTGGAGTTCTTCCCCGTAGTGTATGCAAATTGCTGCTTCGCTTGAATGGCTAGTTCATTAAGAGGCTGTTTCCAGTTTTTGAGTTGCTCAGTCGAGAAGTCGCCGTAAGCACGTTTGACGATGATTTGACCGTAGCGTGATAGCTCTTCAATGATAGAGCTCAATTTAGAGTGCGGCGTGTTCTCAGAATCAATTAGAACAGCAATTTTACGACTTCCCATGTACCATTTCCTTTTTCTAAACAAAGGAATAGTATCCGAGTCATCACTCAGATGCTACTGCATGCGTATAAGGATAAATAAAAATTGAAAGAGCTATAATCCCATGGGCTAACGTCCATGAATATGTCGACGTGTTAAAGCCGAAAGCTTTAGCTAAAGAAGAGCCTCTTTTACTTTTTGTATCCTCAGTGCAAAACAGGACCTACTTCAGAAAGTGAATTGGTGTTAGAGGTTGGGCTTTAGCCACCCGCAAAAATTTTACCTGTTTGTTTGTGTACAAATCTTTGTTTATGACCAATCGCTACGCGATTGAAGTAAGCCAGCAACGTTCAAAGTTAAAGCTCAATAACGTTATTTCAAGCGAAACCATCTTTAAACAACACCAAGATCGTTCATTTTTTACTCCTGTGAGATCTATGAACACACTTCCCTACTGTTTTAATTGGTCTCAATATATATAGGAGTGCACGATTTGAAATTTTTACAGTGATTATTTTCAGAGCATTAGACCAATTAATGTCAACATTGCCATATTTAAATCTACCTGATAGCACCAACACTTGGACGAAAGTGATCTAGCAGATGGTCCAGTTCCGCGCAGCGGGTCTATCTCAAAACCATTCAATCGATTTTTTAACCTTGCTTTGTAGGCACACTATTCGAAGTAGATCATTGGCTGTGATATCTTTTATTTCCAAACACCACGCACCATCAAAAAGGTTCAACTAAAAAGTGGAAACTAAACCGCTTCTTTGGGGAGGTCATGCAGCCAGAAAAGATGATTTGCGAAGTTAGGTGGTTTTACCGTTGATAATGGAGAATCGTTATGAGTTCTACTCAAAAGAGCCAGAACTTGAACGGTTGGATTTCTCTGTCCATCGACACCCTGTATAGTTGAAGGATTGTCTATGAATCACACATCTTAACTTACTATTCTCACACACATGGATATCTGCCTCGTTTTTCTAATCATTACTGAATCACCAATTTGGGGTTGTTTTGATACCAATAATCTATCAATAAAAATAGGCTCTTTTGTGCGGTTCACAAACAATATTTTCTGACCGTTCCTTTCGTTATGTTTAATGTTTGTAACAATATCAATATCGTATGAATCGTTTAGAATATCTAAGCCTTCAGAAGCATCTGATAGATTTAGGCGTATCGGCAGTTCCCCTCCACAAAACTTGCAAGATCTTGCGCTTACATGATTTTCACTACCGCAAGCACCACAATATCGCTCTAGCGTATTATGCTGTTTACTGTCTCTTTCTCCGCCAGAACCAGTCAATACTTGATCAAGCGGACCAAATCTTGAAACATGCTTTCCGAAGTCTATCAGAAGACAATCCTTCTTCTTCTCATGGATTCTCATCCCTCGTCCCACCGATTGAATCCACAGTGTTATTGACTGAATTGAACGTAAATAAACTAGCGCATCAATACTTGGGTTATCGTAGCCTACTGTTAATAGTCCAACATTAATCATCCACTGGCGCTTATCTTTCTGCTCAAATTGCTCACAACGCTTATCAATTTCTCTTTGGTTTAATCGAGAGTGGACAACCAACGCCTCCTCGTTGAGTGACTTTAGATATTGAGCAATGAACTCTGCGTGTTCTATGCTCTTGGCAAACACAAGCGCCTTTCGCCTTTTGTTATCGATAAGTAACTTCTTCGATGTCTGTATGTTTGCACGAGTTATTTTTTCTAACTCTTCCGACATGGTTTCCATACCACTCGCTGACAACACAGAATCTGTTCGAATGGGTCTAATCGGAGACAGGTATCCTTGATCCAGTAACTTGGATAAAGTAATACGATAAACTTCGGTCCATGCATCCTGATCTGATAACAACGTATTTCTACGAAACGGAGTAGCAGTCAATCCAATGATAGGTACATTGGGAAATGAAGTAACCAAACGGTTACGTATTTCGCTTTCTTCAGTTTCATCAAAGGACAACAAATGACACTCATCGAAAACAATATAACCGACATCTTCAACCTCATGCTTAATGAAGCTTTGAGTTGTACTAATTATTACATCAGAAGAAATGTCTCTATGACCTAACGAGCCAGCCAATAAGCCCCCAGATACTTCTTCCGCGATTTGTTGAAGCAATCGAACTCGAGGGGTCAGTATAACAATTCTCTTGTTTGTCTTTTGCAATAGTCGGTTAATTACTTCCCGGATGATTAGTGTTTTCCCAGCACCGGTCGGTGCGACAACGAGGGGGTTTCCTCGTTTCTTGCTCAAAAAGGATAACACTGACTCGACAGCCTCAGATTGATAATTTCTTAACTCATTTTTCATTAAATAGTTTCTCCACAGGTGGAAGAGGTATTAGTATGCAGCCTTGTGTGCGGTCGTCTTCATCTATCCTGGCAACCTGCGCGAGATTTGCTCTTTCAAGTTTATCAGCGTAACTCTTAATGATTATTCCCCCAGGCGCATATAGGTAAGCTCTTACTTCTGAAGTTGTGCGAGCTTGTTTGTTACAAACTGCAAATAAAGCTTGAGCAACGAGTACGCCACCTCTTGGTACGTATTGGTATAATTGATAAAGGCAGTTCCCGAATAGGCTTGATTCCTCTTTCGAATACTCCGATTGGGATAACCTGACACTTTCAAGTAGTCGCACTTGATAACATTTACGCCTGGGATTACCGTACATACCGTGTCGAACTTCTATGTACCGGAATTTAGTGAGTTCCTCTAGTTCACTTTTAATTATCACCTTCAAATTCAGGTCTCTAGCTAAAGAATTAAGCTCGACCCACTTTGCCGTTCCATACCTCGCTATCTGCATTAAGATGAGAATCACTCTAAATGATTTAGTTCTATTACCTTCCGCCAGCAATCTCATAAGTCGTTCAATTTCGAATATTTCAATCATTATTGTTAACCTTTACTCATTAATCTCTTGTTTGTATAAAGCAGCAACTGTATCTATCGAACCCATATCTATCTGTGTGCATAAAAGTAGTTTTTCCAATTCACTTTTATGCGTAGTTGAACGCTCTTCAGAAGCATGTATTGATACAACTATTACCTTTCTTTTGGGTGTAAAATGCCCGACCACTCCAGCTTCAGGAGTAATCTAAGTTTCAAAGTTGAATTGTTAATCGATTATCTTGATGTCAAAGCGATCATCTTGATGAACTTCAAGTAGCTTTGATGGAATTTGAAGGCGAAGTACCGCCCCTTCGTCGAGAATGGTTGCCCAGTTTTCGACAGAACCGGCGGAAGTTGCGTAGCCAGAGATAAGAGCCACATCGGCATGAATACGAGCCCCGGGGTCACGTCCAAACGCTCTACAAAGCTGGAGACCTGCAAACTCAATATCACTGCCGTATTCTCGAATTTCTTCCTTCGCAGTGAGTTCAATTGTCGCGGGTTGACTGTTGTAGAGCTCGTCGAGCTGTCTAACTTCACTTGCAACAAAGTTCGGAAAAGTCCAAGCAGCCAGTTCTTTGTCCCAGGTTCCACCTAGCCTTTTACAATCAGAAATCAACAAAGAATTTTTATCGGCTTTCAGTGTTACACGACGCTGTTTGGACTCGTCTTTAATCGAGACTGTTAGCTGTATATCTGTGCCTTCGAGATCTTCAACATTAAGAAATTGCTTGCCCAGTTGAAGTTGGTGAGAAGTGGTGTTTATGAAGATTTTACAGTGTTGACCACTGGTTGTTTCAGCAGAATAGTAATCAGAGTGTTTTTCTTTAATGTTCAGAAGCATAGGCGTTTAGTCCTTAGTAATCAGATTGCATAATTATTCCCCTTATTAATTCGATGGCGATTCGCTCGATTCAACGGCAATCACCGGTGTCACACATAATCAAATGATTGATGCCTCCCCCGAGACACAGAATTGAACTACGGAGTCGAGACTCATTCCAATTCATAACACTATTATAGCTATCAAAATTCAAATGTCAAGAAAAAACCTTTATTTTTCAACTGTATACCAATTTCACTCTGAAATTATTATGTAGCTAACAGAGTCATTCTCGTCTACCTGATGGACTACCGAAAATTTGTTGTAGCCTTGGCTTCGCCAAAATTTACTCCAGTTTTATGGTGCGAATAATGACGGGCTAGTTTCTCGATGAGTTTATTTGAATTGATTAAGACATCTGAACCTCCCTATCAGCAAATCACTGGCTATCTTTCCAGCGCAGCTGGGCCACGCCTATAACGTCACTTGATAGAGTCGATTAAAAAATACTTACCCAAATTTTTTTAATATTTTTAGGACAATAATTATCCTGAGAATACAGATGGTTGAATTCGAAATTCACACAAATCATTGAATTTATGCATTTATTTGTATTAGACAAGAAAATTCACTCAAGTAATATTGTTGTAATGAATAAGCAATGGAAACAATTGCAAGAACATCACTGGTGTCAATTATGAAACGTGAAGTCAACTACAGAGAACACACAACCGAAGCAGCGGCATTCGTTGCTTTTGCTAGACATCTCAAGTGCGATACACAAGCAGCAGCTCGCGTTGGTGCTGCGCAAATGATTAAACGTGTTTGCCGATTGCGGCTTATCGACCACCGAAAAATTGATAGTTCAGAATATCAAGTGTTTGCCAAGTTAATTGAGCGCGATGGCTTATATGCAGCACAACTTTACAAAGAGATAATTAGCATACGCGAAATTCCTGTTTCACTTAATCAACCGAAACAACGATTCTTGGCTCAAGCTGAGCGCATTTTTGCAGCAGTTCTCAATCATTGTGGCAAAGACCTTTTTGATGGAGAAGTGGCAGATATTGAACTGGTGCTTGCTAAGCTGCACTTTCAAATAGAACGCTTGAAAGAAGGCGAAGAGCAAGAGCCGTCACTGACTAAAAGCCCTATCACTTCTGTGTGACGCCACAAGAACTAAAATACGGTCTTAATTGTACTTATTAAGAACTACCCCGAGGCGATAGCTTTCCCACATGATCATTACCCAAAATTGTTAATGCCTGGCCTATTAGAATCGGGAATGAACGATGCTACATGCTCTTTGCCGTAGTTTAATGCCGCAACTTATAATCAAGCTTAACAATCCGTGTCATTAACTCTAATTCATAAGTAGTTTTCACAAAAGCAGGTCTAATCGGTATAATATGCAACTATTATTTTGGTGACAGTTAGGCTAGAAAAATTGACAACTAAAGCAGACAAACTTCGTCATATGGTTCATACCATACTTGAAAGTAACACTCTTCACTCGCACCAAGTCAATGCGGCTTCGAAAACATTTAATGCTCTTATTGGTGATGTGCGAGCAGTTGTAACTGCGGCAGAAATGCAAGCAGGTAAATCAGGAATAGCTCTTGCCTTATGCTGCTTACAAAGACTCAGTTTAAGTGACATCGATATCTGTGATCGCAAGCAGCTTAAAGATACACTCTACTTAGTGACCATGCCTGATACAGCACTAAAAGAACAAGCCGAAGCTGACCTAAGATTAGCGAAGAATGTAGTCGTTAGTAACTTTGTTAATTTTGAAAAAGCGTTGGAGAATGACTTTAAAGGAAACCCACCTAAGCTGATCATCATTGATGAGTGTCACTACGGTTCAAACGTATCTGCTGTCAGATACAGTAAGATCTTTGATTACCTTGAACAAGAGAACGATAGCTGTAAAGTAGTATTCATTTCTGCTACTCCTTTCGGTGCTCTGTACGGAGCGGAAACTGAATATCAAGAGGCTATTGAAATTCAACAAGAGGCCGAATACGAAGACGATCAGGCTCTTATTCTTGAGGCGCAAGAAGCCGCCCAAAGTGCACTTAAAGACTCTATTTTGAGGCGAGATTTCAACACTCGATTAGTATTTCACAAAACCAGCGATGAATACTATGGTGTCCGTGAAATGTTAAAGAGTGGCAAAGTCAAAGGACTGGATCAAGACACTAAAAACTTCCTAGTAGACTCACCTGAACGTAACGAGTTTATCCAACAATTTAAGTCTCACGAGGGTATGGGGTGGTCTTTAGTCCGAGTTCCTGCTGGTTTTGCAATGGATGCTAAAGAATTTCTGATCAGTCAAGGCGTAGATGAAAGTTCTGTTTATATTCTTGGCAACTCGCTAACTGGTGTTCCCGAGGATGAGCATTGCAGCATAGAACGCTTTAAACGTGAGTTTGATGATGCTCTCATCTTTGAGGATAAATTAATTGCAATCACTGTTGCTGGCGCAAGAGCTGGCATCAACTTTGGTGCAATGATGAAGAACAATCTAATTTCGACTTGGGATAGTACCGTTGCTAGCGTTGCAGCAGTTGTACAAGCCAACATAGGTCGTGCGTGTGGTTACCATGGCAACAATTCTTCACTGCACTTTACGAATCTCAATGCAACAGAAGCTTATGCCTCTATTTTGGATCACTTAGAAAAAACGTGCTCCGAGGAAGCTGCCTCAGACTTTGATGGACTAAAAGAATTCTTTGAAGATGTATGTCAAGAGTATCAAGTTAACGGTCTAGATGTTGGTTTAACGATCAAATATAAGCGTAGACGACCTATCGGTGACGTTGAAACCTATCGGACAGACAGTTATATCGCTGTTCCAGCTAAACTATTGGATGACGAAGCAGACTTTACCCAATACACCAGAGATAAACACCTTCTTCAAGCTATTGAGATAATTCGCAATGAGTTTACTGCCAAAGGAGCGCCAAGCGTCAAAGGCAATCGAGCAATGCGTGGCAAAAAGAAGAACTGGATAAAAGCACAATGGGTCAATGGTGACAGTTACAACAACCCTGAGAAAGCTCATGCGGACGGTACTCAGGAAGAGAAAGCAAAGCTCTACACAGCAATGCTAGACAACGATGAATACCTTGAGTTTAACCGTGTTGTCGCTCCTGGTTCAGGCGAACTGTCAGAAAACAAGCTAGTCACCGCGACCATATTCAGTGTATACAACATCTCTCGTCGCCAGGTTGATAAAAAAATTATGACCTTAGAGGATGTTTATGACATGTGTGATTATTTCGATATCGAGCGAGACGACACAATGTTTGTACTCTACAAACGTGGTGAATACGATATCGAGCGTTCCATCGCAAAGAAACAACATAATGAATTGCCTGAAAAATCTGGAGATCTAAGCGATGAATCTCATTTTTCAGACAAAACCGAATCGGTATATTAATAATCTTAGCGGGGGCTTGTTAGCTCCCACTTTTGGTACTAACCATGAATAACTCTGATAAGCACCGCAAACTTGCTGAGCATACTATTTCAAATAATACGTATCCACACCAACGCGAAGCAGCACAACAAGCATTCAACCAGTTTAAGGCAGGATCTAGAGCAGTCGTCATTGCTGCGGAAATGCAATCTGGTAAATCAGGTGTTGCACTTGCCCTATCTTGCTTGCAAAGACTTTCACTTTCAGATGAAGTGATAATCGACAGAAAATGTCTGAAAGACACGTTATATTTAGTAACCATGGCTGACCTTACGCTTCAAGAGCAGGCTAAACAAGACCTGTCTGCTAGCAAAAACGTGGTCGTCAGTAATTTTACAAATTTTGAATCCGCAATAAAGACACACTTCAAGTTTCAAGCCCCTAAGCTGATCATTATTGATGAGTGTCACTATGGTTCAAGCATTGATAGCGTGCGATACGACAAGGTTTTCAATTACCTTGAGCATGACAATCGCCACTGCAATGTTGCCTTTGTCTCTGCGACTCCGTTTAGTGCGCTCTATGCGGCTGGTGAAGACTCCATTCTCCGCCATAACTTCAACACCTCTTTGGTCTTCCATAAAACCAGTAATGAGTACCATGGCATTCGCCAAATGCACCGCAATAACCAGATCATTAAACTGGATGAAAATTCACGTGATTTTTGCGACAGCTCGCTGTTGAGAAACCGTTTTATTCGCCAAATCAAAGAACATGAAGGCTCTGGTTGGTCATTAATTCGAGTACCTAGCAGTCAGGCAAAAATTGCAAGAGATGTTTTGCTCTCTAACGGTATTGAGCCACATCAAATTCATATTATTGGTCAAAAACTAGTAGGCCTAGAAGAACATGAACTCTGCTCTATCAATGACTTTAAGCGTGAATACGAAACTGCTGCATTATTTGATGACAAACTGATAGCAATAACAGTAGCGGGATTTAGGGCTGGCGTTAACTTCGGTCAAGAGATGAAAGAGACACTGATCAACTCTTGGGATAGCACAATTGCTAATATTGCAGCGGTTGTACAAGCTAATATTGGTCGAGCTTGTGGCTATCATGAAAATACTACAGCAAAGCACTACACCAACCTCGATGCAGTCAGAGCCTATGGTGAACTACTTGATCATTTAGAGTCCAATCATAACAGCCATGAGTTTGAAGGACTTCATCAGTTATTTGACCAAATTTGTTCACGTTATGAAGTAAGAGGGTTTGACCGTGGTACGACAATAGCCCCTGTTTCTGAAAACAAGATTACGAAAAAACTTACCGATAGCAAAACCTACTCAACCAAAGGCTATATTGCTGTCCCTGGTAAACTTCGAGACCCTGATTTCGATTTCTCCATCTTTACTACTGACCCAGAACTTTTAGAAGCTATTAGCTTAATCCGTCAAGAACTAATCGGTGATGATGGGCCGTACAGAAAGAAGAACCGCGCCCTTCGTGGTGAACATCAGAATTGGATCAAAGCACAATGGGTAAATGGCGCAACATATGATGATGGAACTCAAAGTTGTGCAAAGGCAAGAGCATTAGCTTTCACCTCACAACTAAATCAAGGTGAAAAGGTTTCCTTTAACCAGGTAGTAAATCCAGGTGGTGGTGAGAAAACGGAAGATAAGCGAGTCATGGCGAGTATATTTAGTACTTATAATCTCTCTGGTCAGATGGATGCTTTCAAACGTTCTCTAGATTCGGATGATATGGAAGAGATTTGTAGCTTACTCGATGTTGAACAAGACAATACTCTTATCGTTCTGTACCAACGTGGATCATTCTTGGAATCTAATTCTGAAGATGAACAACGTCTTAGCCATGACATCCAAACCACTCGGATACGACATAACAGTGTTTTCTAGGAACAACAAAGCCGCGATATTCGCGGCTTTGTTTTAAATACACTAGTTGCAGTATTGCTTAACAGTGACAGTCGTGCTGCTTAGCTTTCGCTATCATTGTCTTCTGCTCTTCGATGGTTTCTTTCACCACCTTATCAAAAAACTTACGTTTTTCACCAGAAGAAGCGTTACGCACAAACTCAGAGAAAGGGGTTGATTTTACCTTTTCACGCTTTGTAGTAAACATCCTATCCTCCATTACTTATTTAAGCCAACGATGGCTTCTAAAGATTCGCGATTGTACTTTTTACGCAGAAGTGCGTCAATATCGCTTACGTTAAAATGAGGTCTTTCGTTCCTGCCGTCAATATTTTTCTCAATAAAAATGATATCAATTTGATCTTGGAAAAGCTTTTTCAACTCACTGACCACTCTTTGTGATTCCATAAACTGATTCACAAACACTTCTTCAGGAACCCTTCTACCCTCGACAATTTCTCTTGCTTTAACTAAACACCAAGCCTGCTCTGGCTCTTGGTAAACAAAGATAATAAGAACATAGCGATTACGTTTTAGAGAACGCTGAATGTTATCTTTAGCTTTTTCGAGGCTAGATAGCGTAGAGTCTAATATAAAACTAACATCCCTTTTTAATGCTCTATCATGAATCGCTTCTACTAAAAGAGTAGCAGGCCTTTGAAATAAGGGAGAATTTATTCCATCGTAATCCTCAAACTCCTTGCGTAACTCATCATTTTCTATATGAACAAGATCTACGCCAGATTCCTTCTTGAAGGTCTTAATCATGTTGCGAGCCGTTTCGGTCTTACCTGCACCTGGAGAACCCGCCATGAAAACCGACACGGCAGACTCCTCCTGAGGTAAGTGATCGACCATTTCTTTTGCAAGCTTCTTTTTGAGCTTCTTAGCTTCTTTAATCGCTTTTTCTGTGATCTGTTCTTCTCGAGATGACATTACTGAGCGTTCCTAACGTTTAATACAGGCGTCAAACACTCCTGTAATGACAGTCCACCATGATTATAGTGATCGCCCGACACATAGCCTGAGATACCAGGTGCCATAGCGATAGAAACACTCGGGTTCCAGAACCAAGGTACGACTAAGCCATCATATTGAACATTACTCTTCAATATCGCACAGCGACGTTGGCGGTTTGTTCCCAATGACTTGTGAATTTCACCTTTTGGTAAGCCATCTGGCACCCATAGCCAGCCGTGGTCTGTGACGATTTTGATGTGCTTCCACCCTGCGTCCAATAGACCTCGGATTCGTGCGACCACATCATCCAATACCTGCTCAATGTACTGTGGCATCTTTAACTGTTGCTTGTGACCTAAGTTATCTAGGTCTCCTGTTTGCACCCAGGCATAACCATTCGGTTCACCTGTTTCCAGTCCATCTAAGTATTGCCAGCCTCGCTCGGCAAGTAGCTTCTTGAGGTAGTGACTACTAAAAGACGCTTGTGTACTCGCTAGTGCAGGAATGAAGTCATCGTTGTCCTCTAAACCCGTTAGCAAATCAGCCAGCGGTGTTACTGCGGCTTTGGCTGTTGCTGTCAATGACGGGAGCGCAGACCATTGAGAAGTGAGATCGGTATTTACACCAATGGCTGAAAGTTTGTTCTCCAGTTGCTGAGCGGTATCGAAACGTAGCCCATCAACAAAGAAAATCACTTGGCTACCAACAGAGTAGTTTGCTGATGTTTCTTTTAACTGTTTATCTCCAGGGTAACCATTCAATCGGACTTGATCTTGGAAGTTAAGCGCTACCCTTTCCAACCACGGTGTGTATATAACAGCCAGCACATCAGCAACCAACTGCTGATGGTGAATATCTTTCGCTTTTGCCATCGCACTCAGCACTGCTGCATCAGCCTGCCAGAAACGACTGATATACAACTCAGCCATGCCCTCTGGAGAACCTGATGTAAATGGGATCTCTGTATGCTCAAGCACAATCGTAACTTGCTCTAAAATGTCTAACCAAGGAGAAAAGCCTAGCTGAGACCATATCCAATCTTGGCGCGATTGTTGGCCATTCCACAGTGCAGTGAACGTCTGCTTCAGGTTCTCACGATTACTGCCCGCAATTTGCTTAAATGCATCTTCAATAACAGATTCATCACGCAAGTTTTCGGATAAGTAATTTTGAGCGTCAAAAGCAAGCCCCGATGGTACTACTGTTTTTAGGCGGTCGACCAGTACAGGAAGATTACTTGCAGTCTCTTCAAATCGTTCCCATACGCCTTGCCACTCACCTTGAGCATCACAGAGCAGCTCCAAAGCAAGTGCCATATTCGCTTCGCTCGGTTCAAAACCGTATCTTGAAATGCAGGACTGGTTGAAAATATCCCACTTACTGCCTTGCCATTGCTCAGCTTTTTCGGTTGGGTTGTTTAACCATCCCAAAATATCTTTGATAGGATCATCGAGAACGATTGAGTAGAAATCTTCCGCTTCTAACTTTTTACCCATCAACTTCGTTGCTGGGGTTTCTAATAGATCGGGTAAAACCTTCAGTATCGCCTCTTGAGTTTTAGTGTCTTTTGCAAGATCGAATTCTAAACCGACTTTAGGATTAGTTAGAAATGAACCAACAGACCAGTCACGTCCTGCCGTGTTATACGCCCACCAGCAACCACGGTATTGCAGCTCAGCCAATGGTTGTAAATACTCAGGGCATTGCTCAATAGCTCGCAAATCTTTTCGCCCAACACCAGGAAGATAAATAATTGGCGTTTTATCTTCAGGTAGTTCGCACTCTTCTAGTTTTACGGCAATCGCACACTTAACCCAAATCGCAGGGCCTGTACGTTCTTCTGGCTTGTATTCACCGAGTTCAATAAGTTCAGGCAACTGTTGTTTTATGTATGGCATTGCGGATTGCCATTGGCAGTCAATGTCTGTCCACAAAATGGCAGCGGGTGCTACTTGAACTGATTTATTAAAAGTTGCAGAGTTTCGCAACTGCTCGATTAAATAATTAACGACTAACATTAAAGCCTTTCTTTGTTAGAAATTGGTAACGGGTACATCTGCAAAATCTGTTGCACAAGATCTTGCGTTCGACTGTCGATTTGCTCGACTGACCATGAATCAGCTCTAGCAAGCTCAGCATTGAGGTACAAACCATTATTGTATCCCACAGGGCTGCCTTTCTTCTCCTGTCTATCTCGCTTTTCAATAAAGCTTTTGTTTCCAAGCGTACTGTTGTACCCAGAAATAGTCAGATTACCGAGTTTATGAGCGTGTGTTTCCAAATACTGCTTCGCCAAAGCCTCATCACTTTGTGCGATCATATCAACCCAGCACTGAGGAATATTTTCTCCTTGCGGGAAGATATGCTCAATAGTCCAGACAAACTGCTTACCTTTTACAGCCCACAAGTTACGCTCCGTCTCTCGTGTCATCCGACTCTGCTCTAGGGCACACAATACATAACGACACACCGACTTATTATCTGCGTATAAATTGCCTGACAAATCACGTTTGAATGTTTCGTCATCAGCACTAACTCGGCTTAAGCTCATCGCCACCGCATCAACAATTTCATCCCCTTGAAGAGTTGGTATTACCCCAGTCAAGTCCATAAAGATTCGAGTAAGATCGCGAGTGGCAGGTCTGTCGGTTGTATTACGTCTAACAAAGAAAGCAATCAATAACTTGGTGATGTTTTCTAAATGATCAAATGACAGCCCTAGCTTTTCTTGCTTAGCAAAAAGCAGCATCAAAAGCAGATAAGAAGGCACCCCTTGAACACGTTCTAAATCTTCAAGCAAATAAGAAAGCCTTGGTTGCTCTGGAACCTGGTTATGGCAAATGATCTGCGCATACAACTCAGAATGCTTAATCATCTTAGTAAGAAATGTCTCTGCATCATGTGAGATAAGCTTCTCATAGACTTGCATTAGGTTCGACTTAGTCGCAACAGGAACACTAACTATGTCTTTCAACTTAGGCTTAAACGCATTGTAGTATTGCCTAAAAAAGCGCTCCTGAACGCCATAATCATCACCGAGGTAACCTAATACCTTCGTCCAATTATTGAAATGCTTGTCAATTTGGCCTTCATCATCACT
The DNA here is from genome assembly GCF_021568915.1 of Vibrio sp. McD22-P3. Taxonomy (NCBI): domain Bacteria; kingdom Pseudomonadati; phylum Pseudomonadota; class Gammaproteobacteria; order Vibrionales; family Vibrionaceae; genus Vibrio; species Vibrio sp. McD22-P3. Next base: position 202,659 of record NZ_JAKGTN010000010.1, on the reverse strand, counting down.
TTCAAGCTTAGCAAGTAGCTTGTTTTTAATAAGATCAATCGCGGTAAGTGGTACACCTCTATTGTTCAATGATTCAAACAATGTGTACGCATCAGAATGACTTGCCACCTCAATCTTGACTAAGGTTGCAGTATTCACTTTTTCTATTAGTGATGTTAGCGCTGACACTCTATCGCTTGATTCTTGGAGATATTCCTCAATTCGAGAGCTGAAATGTCGGAAAGCTCGAACAATTCTCCGATTACCCGCATTTGAAGGGTAGTCGGCTTCTTTGAGTACGCCCGCTTGATTTAATACCCAGAAATAATCCTGCTGATTGCTATTTTGAACCTGCGGCACAATACGAGTCTGATCTGCATTGCTTTTCAAAATCAACTTGTGCTTCAAGTTATGAAGTTCGAGTTGTTGTTCAAATTCAAGTTCTACGTCAAGGTTCTTGAAGCATGAGTATATGGCTGCTTTAAGCAATGACAGAGTAGTCATTCTCTGTTGACCATCAACCAGCTCCAATGATTGTACAGCTAGTGCGTCAGTACTTTGATTGATACAGATAATAGAACCTAAAAAGTAGCTTGGATCATTGTCGAGCAAATCCTCAAATAATGTATCCCACTGCCATTTACCCCAAGTGTATTCACGCTGATACCTAGGGATAGCGTAGATGACTTTCTCATCTACGCTAAACAGGGCAGAAACCGCGTAGTTTTCTACCGACTTAATCATTCACTTGTTCCCTAGCCGCTTTCTTTTCAGCGAGCGTCAAGTGGTGATCGTTAATACGACTCCCCTCTTTCTCACCGTAGACTGGGCCAAGATCAAACCATGGAGCGGACGCTACATCTGTACCTCGGTCTTTTTTCCAGTGGATGTTTGGCTTACCACGAAGTACACCTGCGCCTTTTTTACCCACGTCTTTCGATAGCATAAATGGACGAATGTTCAAACGAACCCCATCATTCAGATCTGGGTTCCAACCAATTGGCTGCTCTTCTAACGGTTTCCAACGCACGAATATATCCAAGCCCTTTTCACCTGCTAGGATAGCTTCCAGTTGTTTTTTGAGGTTTTCAGCCGCGGTTAAGCGAATGTCTGCACCATCTTTGCCATCAGCTAAATCACGTTTCTGGGTACTGATCCAGTCATCCAGATAGGTGTAGATAAGGCGCTCAAGCCCTTTGTAATCGAGCTTATGGTAGTTAACCAGTGCTGAGAAGCCATCCTTCAAACCATCCCAAACTTGCCAAATGAATGGGCGGTGTTGGAACAGTTTAGAGTGTTGGTCAAAGAACTTGTCACGCAACCAGCTTTCTAGATCTTTCGCTTTTACGGCTTTAATAAGGTTTTGCTCGACTGAGCTTGTCCACTCGTCACCGTAAGCCTTGTGTAAAATTGCTTCTAAACGCTTAGCTGCGGTTTTCTCACCACGTACCGCAGGAATACAAACAATACCGTCATCATCAATCAAACCCGCAAAATCTGCGTTTTTCTTCATCACTTCACGCATTTCTGGAGCTAGTTCCATTTCAGAGTCAGATTCGGCGGGCCATCGATGACCAAGTAACCTAGCTAAAGCAACTTGAAGAACCGAATCATCTTGGCGCGGCGTACCCATCACAGTGATTTTCGATTCATCACACCACAATACTGATGCACTTGGGTGACCATGGAAAATCCATTGCGTTGGGTCGTTTATATATGGTTGTGGTAGTCCATTAGGGTACTCTTCTTCAGCAACCTTTTTCCATTTTTGTAACTCAAATGGAACTTTTGTAAGAGTCGCAGCTGTCACATTCATTTTTTGGTCAATTTTACGAACATTAGACTTGTAATCATCGGAGTTCACATAACACCATAATGACGTATATATTTCGGAAGAACTTGGGGCAATAGGACAAATATTATCGTCAAAGACTTCTCCTTGATACATGAAAGGTTGTAAGCTCATTTTGTTCACTGCCACACCGTGTCTCCCCCACACGGATTGGCCTCTCAACCAACAACCAAGTTGTGAAGATAGCGCTTTTGACTCTATTTTCTCTGTGCAAACTTTACTTCTACCAGACCAAATATCATTTGAAGAAGGAGAGTTTAACCATGGCACATGGTGATTTTCAATTCTATGTAACTCCCAATAATTAAGTAAAAATCTTGGAGCATCACCCGTTGTACTTCCTTTTCCATAATCAGCGTTAAGTTCCAATAAAGGGCTGTCATTCATGGATTCCAAAATAATACGTGAGTCAGGGTTATTTAACTGTTCCTTTTGCGACAAACATAGTGCCTGTTCGTCAACCAAGCCCTGTGCCTTCTCCGTCGGACTATTTTCCATAGATACATCCACGCTACAAATTAGGTTTTCTAAACTTTTTTGACTACGACTAACTCCAATTAAAACAGCCTTAACAACTTCGCCACTAATAGTTTCAAAAGCTCCAGGCCCTAAGCGAGCAATTATATTCCAGGTTTCACGTGTTAGTAACTTTTCTCGAAACTTCTTATAACTACTGAGGAATAACCAGTTTTGTGGGAGAACAATACTAGCTGTCCCTCCGTCAAGACACTGCTCCAAGCTGCGTTCGAAAAATATTGTCGCAAGATCATTTTTAGCCTCTGGATAGTAGCAATCACTATAGTCCTTTAACTTATCTTCTTGCTTACCACGGGCGAGATACGGAACGTTTGTAACCACCCATGAATATTTTTGCTCCAACAATCCTGCGGCTTTTGCCAATCCTTGAGCTAGCGCCACTGCTTGCTCACTTGCTTCTGATCTATTAACCATTGCCTGCTGCAATAGTGCCCAAGGCTGTACTTTAGAGTTCTGTAAAGCTCTAGTTGGGTCAACTAAGCTTCCCAAAGTTGGGGCATCTTTAAAGGTATGCTGCATCCATGCAATAGCATCTGTCAGCGCTTCATCGCCTTTTGCTAAATCTTTCCACTCTTTCTGTGCTTCAGTAATAGACATACCTGAACATGCTAACTGAAGCTCAGGTAATACACGGTAACCGCCAGCATTTGGATAGCGCCAAGCTTCTAAAGCCAGTGCAAATGCAGCTAGTTCTACACAGCGTTGGTCAAGTTCAAGACCATGAATGTTATCGCGCAGTACGGCGTCAATAGCTTGCTTCTCAGACAAACCTTCAAGTTGCATACGCATAGGAACAAGCATTAAGAAAACAGCCACTAAGAAGTGACCAGAACCACAGCAAGGGTCGAGAGTTTTTAACTCTGACAGGTGTTCAGGCCATTTCTCAAACCCACCTGCCGCAGGCTTCCACTGTTCGGCGTCTTCCTCTTTAGAGAAGCGGAGGTACTCTAGAGGAACCCCAGGAATAGCCGCTAACTCACGAAGCTCTTGTTCGTTGTTTGCGCGGATTAAATCATCTTGAGAAAGGCGTTTGTTTGCCCACCAAGCACCAAGTGCATTATCAAGTAAGAAGCTCACCATGTAAGGTTCAGTAAACAACTGCGTTACAGGGCTTAGTTCTTGCGCACCAATTTTCACACCTGACTTGTTAACTTGATCTTTCTTCTTGGTTTGCCAGAACTGGTAACACCAACCTAAGCTGTCTTGCGCTTGGTAGGTTTGAGAGTCTAGCTGAGCAATCAGACTTTCTAACTCTTCCACGCGGTTCATCGACAGCTTTATATCGAAAACAGGCGAATCAACACGGAAAATTTGTGGCAGCATTTTTTGAGCTAAGCGACCTGCCAACTCCCAACCGTCTTTACAATCTGGCTCTTCTTCTGCCAACTCAAAACATTCATCCAGTGTGACAGGCGTGTACTCGTCGTACATCAATAGATTGTTTTGCTCTAGGTAACGAGCAAACAGCATACGATGCCAGTGCTCATAGGCCATTTCGTTGATTAGTCGCTCAGTTTCTTGCTTGCCATCTTTTAATTTGTCACCGAGCTGACGAGCGTGGGCACGCAACTTATTACGTAGCGCACGTTCTTCTTCACTTAAATAACTTGGAGCTTGAGCTTCTGCCACACCCAAACGTTGTAGCGCTTCAAATACGGCTTGTTCTACAATATCGCGAGCTTTAACTACCGTATCTTCTAGCTTCTTACGCAGTGTTTTATCTAATGCTTGTCTCATATCGTTCTTCTTAATTCTATTAGTCTGCCCTACCTAAATAAGAGCGTTTGGACTATTGAGATAGTGTTCGTCAACCACAAACTCCAATTCGCCTAGGATAATACCTCCTAGGCGATATCCTTTTAGAAGTTAGCTTCTAAAAACAAAGTGATATTACTGTGGTACAACTGGCCCGTTTTCTAATTCTGAACGTAGCTCTCGCTCTATTTCAGCTAGCCACTTCTGCAAGTCATCTTCCGTTTCTAGCAATGGTTTATTGAGCTTGTAGTACTTCGTTTTAGGTTGAAGTTCACTGATCGCATCTTTCAGTACCGCATCGAAGATGCCAGGAAGCAAGGCGACTTTGTCATTCCATCTATCAAAGCTGGTTTCATCTAGCGAGTTGAATACCGAGTCCTCGTCAGCAATATTAATTGCTGGAATAACGTCTAAGCTGCGCTTCTTCAAAAACTCATTACGTTTTGCTTCATCAAGCTTTTGCCAGTTTTCATCTGCTAATAAGTCAGACATACAAGCGCGATGCTCTTCTTCATAGCGCTCACGATGTGCAGTTAGCGCGATGCGAAGTTCATTGGTCGCTTTGTCTAGCAATGGTTTGACTGGGCAAGGTTCAGATAACAAGCTTCGGTTAGTTACGATTGCCTGTTGTTCCTGTTGCAGCTCTTTGTATATAGCAAGTGGATAACAGTACTCCATCGCTTGCGTTAGCTTCTTCCATAGCTTCATACGAAGTTCAGCTTTATGCGCTTGCTCTTTCCACTGCTGGAACTCACTAATCAATTGGTCTTTGCTATCAAATGCTTTTTGCAGTTGGTCATTACCTGAGTACATTTCAAGATCTGATAGTAAAGCTGTACTTGGAGCCATAGGGAGTGGCGCGTCACCACCCGCACTGCGAGCCACATTTTTGGCATTAATAATCGCAAAAGGTAGCTTAGTTGCCTCTTCACCTGTGTTGCAGGCTTCTTCAAGCAAGGTAGAAACCACACCACGGACTTTAATAAGCTGAACTTTGGATAGCGTTACGTTTTCTGGTCGGAACTTAGTTTGTGTCACTGAGCTACGATCTAGACTTTTGGCATCAATCGCACGCTCTTGCACATCAGACGCTCGTAGCACGCCTGCCGCTAACATTGCATACAACGCACCATCTACGACATCTTTACCCCAACCGTATGGCGCATCATTGAAGTTGTCTCGAATGTCTTTACCTGTTTTCATTGCGCCAATGAAACGGTAAATCTCAGCACACACTGGTTGTTGATTTGCTTCTCCGTTGAAGCCTACCGCTTCAAGCGCATTTGGATCGGCAAGTTGGCTAGCTTGACTGTACACTTTTGCCCAGCCACGGCTATCTGCCATTTTGAATTTGTTGTAAAGGCGCTGACACGCTAAAGCACCTGCATTTTGAATTTGTTCTGCAAGTGTCTCGCCTTCAACTTCTTGACCACCAGCTAAACGCACTTGCATCTGTGAAAAGATATCGTTCAAATAGCCTTTCTTGGCACGCTCAGCTTCACTCAAACGAGTTTCCATTGCCTGTAAGGCGTCTTTACCCGCTTCTGTTGTTGCTCGACCACGAACCTCTAACGTGTTTTCTGCCGCTTTAAGTGCAACAATGGCATTCTTCAACTCACTACGGTGGATAGTTGGTACATAAACAAAGATGGTTGCACCATCTGGATCTGCGCCACGAGAAAGGTCGTTAAATTGCTTCTCGGTTTGTTCTGGTGCCCAGGCATAAATCCGTTTTGTTGCTTCATTTGGCAACTCTGAATCAAATGACACGTTGATCACTCGTGGCTCTGCTACTTCACCCTGAGTAATTCGAGCTTGAGCTACTTGCTTAGTAATATAACGTTGGATTTCTTTCGAACGGTACGCCTCTAATGTCTGAGGGTTACCCATAAGATCGTTTTCTTGGCGACGGAACTCGTCATACCAAGCTTGGCTTTCTACCGTCTGTAAGCTGAACTCGCGCCCCTGCGCTGTCTCGCGGGACATAATTAGGTGTTCATCTTCAAGCTGTTGCAGCATTTTAGGCACAAGCGGACGAAGCTTGTGTTTGTCGTTTTGTAGATCTTCTAATAGCAAGTCAGATAGTGTATCAACTGTTGCATAAATACCGTACTCCATCTCTGCTGGTAGCTTGCTAATCAGTAAGATCAGAGATAATAAACGACCTTGCAGTTGCGAATCTTCATCACCACCACGCTTACGGCTGATGGTTTCGTAAATCTCCTTAGAGATCACACCTGTTTGCAGTAAGTTTGTGGAGATCTGGTCATAAAGAAAGTCAGCAGGTACGACATAACCCAACTCTTTATCCGCTGTTGTCTTTAATGCTTCATGCACAACACGGAGTTGGTTACGGAGTTGCGAACCTGTACCCGTTCTGTCTAGCGCTGGTAAAATTCGTTCCCAGAAACGGCGGCGAACAGGTAGTAGTGGATAGTCTGGCACCATCCACTTCTCATCATCTTTATTGTGCTCAATGGTGCTGCCACGTAAGTGACGCGAAATCTCACCTAAATTATCATCGACAACCGTTTTAACTGCATTTTCTGCTGACGATTTTTTTTGTAGGATAACTTTGCGGATTACTGCATCTACATCTGTGTCTTCCAACTGCACTGGAACTTGGAAACGCCCCATTAGACGTTGCAGGTTTGCCATACCAGACAAGGCACTTTGACCTGTTGCAACGAACAATAGCTTTGACTTAAGTGCACTAGCGCCACTACAAGTTTCTACCACTTCTTGTACATCAAACGCTTTTTGAACGTTGTCACCGATGTACTGTTGCACCTCATCCAGTACAACTAGAGTTAATGGTAATTCGCCATCATTAGAAATGGCATCAAAAATCGCAGAGACCATCTCATCGTTGGTCACATCATCAATAATTTTGTATTGGGCGCGTAACATCTCGCGTACTTCTTTCATATCTGCGCCGATGCCTGGAATGGCTTGTAGAACCGCATCATGCAATATTGGAGATACGTGCAGGTTTTTAAGCTCTTTCGTCCAAGGGTCTACACCCTCTTTCACTTTTGCCTTAGCTTCAACAAATGACTTAACTTGTTCAAAGACACCTTCCGCTTTTAGCCACATGACAAAACGAGCAAGGTGATATTGCTCTGGTAAACCAGCAGACTTAAAAATGATACCAAGAAACGCCATGCGAACTTTATCGCCAGCACCTGCACCTAACGTACCTGAAGCTGCATAAAGGCCACCGTTACCCGCCGCAATAGATGATAGCTCATCAAAGTGCTTCGCAATGTGCTCTGGTAGGTCTGCGGTTGAGCGAGCATCAGAGCCGTTGTTTAGCGTTTGGTTTGTCCAGAGAGTGCGCAACATTTTAGCAAGGTGAGATTTACCTGAACCGAAGAAGCCACTGATCCATACCCCTGGCTGTTCATTGTTTGTCTTAAACGCTGACAAATAGTTGCTCAGAATGCTGTCCATGCCTTTGGCATATGCACCATCACAAACGAATGTACGCAACTCATATTCAAGCGTATCTAGCGCACCTTTAGACAGGTCATCCTTTACTTGAGCAACCCCGTTGTTAGCCAAGCGACTGCTAACAGGATCGTTTACAAAAATTTCGCGGTTTAACATTGAATAAAGCCCTTATGACGTTGCTGAAATGGCGGTTGCGTGATATCCCCAACCGTCTTTCGCATCTAATAATTGATAGTTGTTGTTTTGTACTTCACCAGGGAAGAAGACGACTAAACGCCCTGTCACCTTTTCAGCTAAAGATTCGACGACCCCCGACACAGATGCGAATCCAAATAGAGTGCCGCAGCCAAGAAGAGCAATGACTCCATCTTCTGTTTGATTTGACTCGACTTTATTGGTCAGTTCTTCGACTAGTTCATCGGCGAAGTCATCGTACAATCCTTTAAGATACTCAGGATCTTCAAAGTAGGTTTCTTTGTAATCTTGATCCGACATCCAGTTTTCGAAACTATGAGTCAAATCTAGAAGTTGCCAAGGGTGGCTATGCTTAACACATGCTTGTTCAAACTCTTCGACACGCGCACGAAGTTTTAGCTCATCTTCTTTGTGGTAGACCAGAAAGATGGTTCGCTCATCAGCAGAAACCGCCACTGGCCATGGAATACTAATGTGTTTTTCAAAGCTTGTTAGTAGCTTGGATAATCGATCTGACATCATTTGTCCTCAGATTCGTTTAATTCAGGCATGACTAGGCCAGGGAAAGTTACTTCAACGACTTCACTTGCCTGCTTGAAGTTAATCATTCCTCTTAGCGATGCTCTATGTGCTAGTTCAAACAATCGTTCTTTATCTTGAGCCAACATACGACACCAAAAACTATCGAATAAACGTTGCCCGCTTAGCCCATGGCAGTGGGCTAGAAATAGAGCGTATGCGACATTCACATAGCTCACTTCTGGGATTTCTCGATACTTCTTTGCTCTACCTGATAGGTATCCTGCTTGAGTCCAGGTTCCATTAATGTTTTGTGCGAAAGATTTTAGGGATGCCGCACTGAAACGCTCAGGGTCATCTTTGGATAGAAAGGTCTCCATTGTCTCTCTAGACAAATGTTGACCAGGTTCTAGGTTTAAAATCACTTCAGCAGAACTACGCAACAATGGGTCTCTGGCTACAGCAAGTTGCAACGCTAGAATCGATTGAGATCCTTCATGCTGCTCCCACCACTCTCGAAAGACTTTAAAGAGGAAGATATCAGGTGACAAACCATACATTGAAGCCAGAGGTTGGAAACTGTACTTACGTGCATTTTCACTTGGTTTTTGAAGGACATTGAATACTTCAATATCTTCTCTGTAGTCTTCTAAGGTAGCGTTTTCAGGACGTCCAAATAATAAGATCTTTAGCTCTTCGATCATCATACTGCGAGATGTATGGGCACCACTATTACCGAACTTAAAACCCAGAGCTTTCAGGTAAGCTTGATTATTCATTGTTATTACCTTCATAACCAGGGGCTAAACTGGCGGTCTCAACACCATAAATAACTGCATTTTCTTCTAGTGCTAAATGGTATTGCTGTGGGTTTAATTGATAAGTACTTGAGCAATCCACATTCCATTGGTTTAGTAAATATCCTGCCAGCGCAGCACGGCATTCAACTTGAAGCTTGCCATGAACCATACCGTAATCAAGTTCTATCGCTTCAGGGTGTTTTGCCGTTGGATGAGGAACAAAGGTTAAATCAACAATGCGGTTCCACTGCTTGTCTGCTGAAATCGATTCTTTGACACTATCGATTTCATTCGGAGCAAGGCTCGCGGATTTTATGCGAGTAAGAACAAAATCACGAAAAGAACTTGTCGAACGATCATAAGCACGAACATGCCAACGACTGCCGTTATTCGCAAGGCTATGAGGCACAATTGTTCTGGTTGAGTTACCAGAACTAAGGGAAACGTACTTAATCTTGAGAGCCATTTTTTGGTGTATGGCACGCATAACTGCCGACAGGATATCAGTCGAAGGTTTGTTCAACTGTTGAGGCTGAATACAAACTTGGCTGTTTTCCAGTTGACTCGCCAATCCATCACCAAAACCTCTAGCAAGACTCACTAATACGGTATCTGGGTCATGGTCAAACAGAGGCACAAATTGGTCTGTACGATGATAAGACTTTGATTGATGAATTAGCTCTAGGTTGCAAGGAGCAAACTCTTTATAAGTGGCGAAGTCACGAGTTGCAGCAGCTAAACCTGTTTGGAATTTAGCGATGAGATCGGCTCTAGCAATCTCACCAAAGTAGCTCAAACTAAAATCGATAAACGCCAAGCGTTCTCTTTGAGCATGAGGTAATTGGTCGAGTTTTTTCATCAGAAACTTCTGTTGAGAATATCTGACGGCAAATGTACTCTAAAAGCAAGCATGGAGCAATCAAAATGATTAGATGATGTGATAAGAAAAACACCTGATTTTTTACTTTGACTTCATTTTTTGATGTTGTCCTCGCTTCGCGAGAAAGCAGCCCAGTTATATGCATCATCACAAAAGGGATCAGTACGACGCTCAAACTTACTGTACACGTGAATGTAAAACAACAACCAACGCCGTAATCACATGCTCAGCCCCCCCCCTCTCACATCATAAAAGTGGCTAACCTGCTGGCGAAAGCCAGGCCAAATTTAGAACGACACTTCAGCCAGTTGCAATATTGGGAAAGATTGGATGTATTTCCTCCCTTTTAGCACCCACCCAGTACCTGCAATACATCGACAAGTAAACAATGTATTTAATTGCCTCTCATATATTTTTGTAGCGTTTTTTGATCCACCTTTAATGATTCAGCAGCTTTAATCCATGTCCCAAACTGCTTTTTGGCTGCGACTGCAAATTCCTTATGAAACGCTTTGGTTAGCTCATCCTTAGTTGTACCTGATAGGTCACCAAAGGTGAATCTTGTTTCTGAACTATCATCTTGGATAACCTGTTCGACTAGCGAAGCCAATGAACTTGAGATTGCCGACTCTGTATCTTGGGCACTTAAAAACGCACACGTCATATATGCCAGCTTTTTTAGGTCACGCAAGTTACCTGGCAAATGTGAAGAGTTAAAAAACCGGATTAATTCATCTGAAACTGGAGCAGCCGTAGGTAGATTAGGGTTAGTATTGACTTCCTGCCAGATTCTTTGCCAATCAGCTGAAAGATCTTCTCTGCATACTCGAAGTGGAGGAATGGCTACAGTAAGCATAGATACACGATCAAAAAAATCAGCATCGAGCACAGTAGCCAATTGCTTAAGCGATTTGTTACTCGCACAAACTAGCTCAAAGTCAGATGTTTCCTCAGTGTCGCTTCCAACGGGGCGAAAACTGTGGTGGTTATCTTGAAGCACTCTAACCAGCTTTCGTTGAACTGAATTTGGTAAGTCTTGGATCTCGTCCAAGAACAATATTTTGCCATTTGCTTCTTTCAAAAGCCCCTTGCGATCCTTTTCAGCCCCAGTGAATGCACCTTTTACGTGGCCAAACAACATACTATCTACTACGTGAGAATCTAATCCACCACACGCTAGGGTAACCACGGACTTTTGCTTCACTTTGCTGACAACGGTTTCAATCAACCTCGTTTTCCCAGTGCCACGCTCACCTAATACAAGTAAAGGAGCTTTAGGAACCGAAGAGAACTGCTTTAACGTTTGCAATGCATCCTGCCTTGCTTTTGATTTAGGGTCTAAATCATAAAGGGCGTAACCGCCCTCTGAACTTGAAATAGCTGAGATCTCTGCAAGATATGTGTTTACGCTGAAGTCAACTTTAGCAATGCTAGTTCTTTTGGTATCGGGGTTATATTGTGATGACCAGAGAACTGTTCCCTGTGGAAAACGCCCCCGAGCATGAAGAATCAACCAAACCGCATGCATCGCCGGTGTTCCCGGCGAAACATTGATATGAAGATGTTGTTCAAGATTTAGCTCTGGAATAACCTCAGATTCTATTGCGTGATAAATTTCGTTGTGATTAGCTGGGTTCTCAAGACCTAAAGTTCGAAAGCTGAGCTGTATATCGCCAAATTCATGCTGCTTATATAGAGCATTATCATCTGCTGACTGAGTTAGTACTATTACTTTGCCAATAGAAACTTTACGGTTCTTAAGCCGCTTTAACGCTTCATCTAATACCTCAATCCCAGCTCTTTGGGAGTGCCAACAAAGCAGAGTGTTATTTATATCCACAGTTACACCTCCAATACGATTCGGGCATTTGGCAACTCACTTTGCTTCAGCCTTTTTGCCATGGCAAGTTCGGGCTCTTGGCGAACTGTAATAGCTAACTGTTTTTTTGTCAGACGAATAACCTTTGGCTCATAACTTTTTCTAGACGCCCCTGTATCCTGCTTTTTAGAAGCTTTATCCTTCGCTGTTGAAGGTCTAAAATACTCTGGACTGGTGTTAGTGATAACAGGCGGCTCTATACGCCATTTATACTCAATCTTGTGAGAGGTATTTTCCCGCCAGTTTGCATTGGGTATTTGGGGTTGTTTATCCATATCAGACAAACAACCTGCTTTTATAGGCGATAACTCAACAACCTTTACTTCGCTAACTGAATACTTCTTGAATACATTATTTTCCCAAGCTTCAAAACCACCAGAAATCATCCCTAGACTCATATCTGTGTTTAATACATTGTGGCTATTAGTTAAAAACACATCTAAGCAGTTCATCAGTTCTGTTACCTGAGTACCAGTGACTTTCACACCTAACTCAAAGCCTTGATCCATGCCATGCGTTTGAAAATTGGCTGACATCACCATGCCATGCATTCCATCTACTACAATCGCTTTCGCATGCAGCCATTTAAAACACATCACTGATGCACCCGCCTGTTTCATAGCCAATAGCGCTGGCATGGCTGCGGGTCTTTGGCGGGATAGAACGGTGACTTTTACCCCCGACTTCGCACGTTCACATATTGCCTTTACAAGCTTATGATCCTCATGCCATCCAAAACTTGATATGATGAGTTCTTTATCCGCTTTATTAATCAACGCTAATGCGTGTTCCCTAATTTGAGCGTCCTCACTAGACGTGACTAGTATTTCAGTCAATTTTCTTGGGTACTCGACGTTTCCCGGCGACTTGTATGCTGAGAATTCACCACGGTTTGTCATGTGGTGCTCCGCACTCTCGAAGATTGCCCAACGGAACACTTTCACGAGCTCATCTATTTGATACTGTGAAAGCGAGACCCCTAACTCTTCATTACGTTTAAGTGCTTCTTCTGTAAGGTTTGCCGTTAATAGTAACCCTTTCGCATTACCGGTTTCATGTAATGCGTCTATGACAACAGCTTTTGCATGGAAATGTGGCGCAGATGCAAAGTGAACATGTCCAGACAATTTGTTTAACATTTCCTTATGCTGCACAAGACACTTTTTACCAAAGTCATCATCAGGCACATCACCATCAAGACGAGTCTCACATGCCAATAGTATGTACACACGAACTTTTCGCTTAGCAGCTTTTAGGACCGCCGATTCGACATTCTCATCAGCAAGCAAAAACGTACTAAGAATAACCGAGTGCTCAGCATTATCGATTAATTCGACAACCCTTGATTGCAGTTCATTGCAGAACAAAGAGCTGTTAATAGGCTGCCAATCAGATACCTGTTTTGGTACAACAGGTAAAAGCACAGGGGGCAACTTGGTATTTGATTGATCAACAATCTTGGTTTCTGTTTTAGTAAACTTTTCAATTAGATTCATCACTATTATTCCTTATAGGTTCCAGTCATGGGCAGCAATCACATGCCAGGTATGCTGATCTTGCTGGTCTTCTTCAATCCAAAACTGATTTGCCAGTTCAGCCCTATCAGGTAGTGTGAAATCCCAACCTTTAAAAGGTTCGAGTGCTTTTTCTCTCCAAACTTGGTACTTGTTATTGGTGGCGTACGTATTGATATTTTTATCTAATCTCCATTCTGCCCACTTTATAGCATCCGACTCAGTAAATGCTGATATCGATAGATTGGGTAACTTCATAGCATCGAACGAGCCCAACTTGGGAACAGAGGGGCTTTTTACGCTTACCGAGCGTTTCATATTGATTCGCTCAGATTCAGTTGTCTTTTCAAAAGCTACAGACAAGATTTCCGTTTGTTCATCCCATTGTTCAAGCAAGCCCTCACTATGTAGAAGTACTTTCAAAACTTGATGGCGGCTGATTGATTCAACCCGACGTGAAAATATAAGATCCTTTCCACGCTTTACATCGATATTGCCATCAGTCACATTCCACTCGATGTGATACGGTTTTCCTTGAGGTGAGATGCGCTCACCTTTAAGTTCAATTTTGTCCACGCGCACTTCCGCTCCCCCACCTATTGGTTGTTCTTGCAAACCAACGAGTTCCTTAACGGATTGAGGTATCTTCAACATTTTATCAGCTCGCGCTTTTAAGCTATGACGGTTCTTCCCAAGGCCGATTGACGCTGCACTTGGTTCCTTATGCGCCTCAATTGTCAAAAGTGGATGAGGCAATAAAGGCTCATCACAAATACATAACTTCCAGCATCCATCTGTCGGAACTAAAACATGGTCTCTGTTTAATGCCGTTTCCCCAGCTTCAGTCAATGTATATTTGCCTCGAATTGATTCTGCTAGTCCATATAATCGACAAAGATTAAGTAACCTTTCAGCGACGACACTACGCCCAAATTTGTCTCCAAATAAGTGTTCAGAGCAGTCGGTAGAATTCGCATTCGGATAATCGTGGAGGAATTGCAGCACGCAGTTAATTTCTGGGCGACTATCTGCCAGTGCTATTTCACCCTGAATGAGCCACGTTTCTGTTTTTATTTCTCGTTTTAGTATGATGTCCTGGCTCATAGCGCCCTCTGTGATTCAGTCTCGATTGTTGTAGACCAGTAAGAATTACTCGCAAAAGTACCTAACACACCCGATGCCTTTTGCATTGCAGAGCGGTTTCCGTACACAATGAGCTGATGCTTGGCTCTGGTAATTGCCACGTTCATGCGATTTGGGCTCTCGAGAAAATTCGTTGGACGATCATTTGCAAAGCTAAGCAAGACAGAGTCTGCTTCATGTCCCTGAAAACGATCTACGGTACATACCTGAATATCAATATACGGCGATGATTTTTCACCTCGATAGAAGTGCCTTACTCCGTGATGATTTCCCGTCCACTTTCGTAAAGCTCGACGTATAGCTCGCTCTTGCGCCCGATAGAAAGTCAAAACAGCGACTTCCCAAGACTTTTGTTGGTTTTTCTCGATATTTGGGTTTGATTTTGCCCAAGAATCAAAGCGACTTAATTCTTTTAATATTTCGTCTACTTCAGCGGTAATTTCACCTTCTTTGCCTTTTCGACCTTTAACGTCGTGCCATATACAACGATGTGAGCCGTTTCTGTAACCCCAGTTGCGCTTTTCAGCCTGTCCATCTGGGCTATGCAAGGCTTTTTCATGGTATATATGTACTCGGGAAAACTCGGCGATATCTGGATGCATCCGATGCTGGTAAGTAAGCCGTATTTGTCGTTGATTCAAAACACTGATAGGAAGCCCATCAGACAATGCAGTCCCTTTCTTTTGATACTCTGTACGCTCAAATCCAACTTGCAGAGATTCAAGGATGGAAGGTAATGCGATCCTACGCACCCTGTCTATTGCTGTGAACGTATCTTTTTCTGAGTCAAATGGTAGTAGCGCTTTGATATCCTCCTTTAACTTGTTCGCAGTTTTAGAACTTCCGGTAGATTCCGAATTTAGGCGCTGTTCGTACATACGCGCCAATCGCCAAGCTAAATGAGATTCCCAGCTATCGGTTTCGGTTTTGATTTTCTTGCGAGTTAATCTCGAATTGGCTGCCACTCGCATTTCTAACTGTTTAGGTAAAGTCGGCAGTCCCCTTATCATCGTCAAATCTAATGGCAGATGATTTACATTCTGAGCAATGAACGCTTGCGAACCAATAACGATAGATGCGTAAGGGAGATCTATTTGCTGCTCTTTCGATGATGCAACCAATACATTTTTGGCCTCTGCTTGCCGATGATAAAAATCAATAGACTTACTATCGCCAGTGCAAACTAAGGATACTTCTCGCTTCTGACTATTGCTTTGTTGAGCAGAGAAAACATCAGCGCACGCTTCTCTTTGATACCTATCCGGTAAGCATGGTTGCAAGTTTACTTCTGTAGCTTCGTCATCGACATAAGGTGAAAGCTGTTTTGGATCACCCACCATGACCCAACGCTTGGCAAGCACAGCTGGCACCAAAAACTCTTGAAAAGTCGTTTTTGAAGCTTCATCAATAATCATCACATCGAAAAGCGGTGATGTTGATTGCTTATTTTTGATGTCAGGATGCTGAAGTAGACCAATTGTTGTCCCACAAACTAGATTTGCAGCCTCAAGAACTAGACGTTCAACAATATATTTTCCTTCGTCCAATTTGTTTTTGAGTAGCTTCTGGCTGTCTGAGATATTTGGTTGATACTGAAGATGTTTCAGCAATCTCGTTCGCTCAGTTTTAACAAACTCTTCCAATTGCCATGGTTTTGCCTTTTGAGAGACACTGGATTTATCTCCGATCCGCACTGGTAGAACCATATCCCGATACATGTTTTCATCAGACATCAGTCGCTCAAGAACATTATCAACAGCAACATGAGTTGATGCACAAAGTAAGATCCGTTTACCTCGCTTTATAAGTTGAAGGATCAGTTCGCAAATTGCTGTTGTTTTGCCCGATCCTGGTGGTCCCTCTAGGAAAGCAAAATCTGGCGTATTGAGTGCAATATTTACAAATTCACGCTGCTGAGATGTTCCCTCTCTTGTATCATCCGTAAGAACGTAATACTCATCGCTAAATATGTGTTCGTCATAAAGAACGCTGGGCCATTTAGCATGTTCTTTACCTTCAAACAGCCTTAATAGAGGGAGATGATGAATAGAAGGAGTGTCTTGTAAACTTTGCAATGCATTAATCTGACACTTTATCTGGTATGTATTTGGACGAATAACCAAATAGTCGTGTTTAGGCAAGCGATCCACTAGTAAGCAGTCATTTTCTACATTTCTGTCCAGGACTGAAATTGCGTTGGATTTATTAAATCCCACATTGCCTGGCGATTTCCCAGTCAAATGCCAACCATAGCCGTCCGGGCACTCATACGACGACAACCCACTACCTAATTCACTCGCAATTTCTTCCGCGTGCTCCTCAGTCGTATAAGCCATTTTAGGCTTACCGTGACTTCTACAGTTTGGGCATTCCCTAGCCGCACTACCTACAGCTTTCCATCTTGCAGGGCTGGCTTCGTATACAGTATCAGTACTCTCATCTAAAAAGAGCTTTAAGTTTTTTTCAAAATCACCGCAGTTATCAGCAGGCTCAACTAATTGTATCCATACTCCATTTTGAGCATCATCCAGCTCTTCCCAAGCTATAGCTTTAACAGCATTAGTACTTTCTAGGTATTTTCGAGTGGTATCTAGGTACTTATAAAACTCTCCTAGACCACTCACCGCTTTACCAAGCAGAATGTCTGGCCGGTGAATCCCTAAGTTTGCATATCTCAATAACGCCATGTTTCTTCCTATGATCCAATTTACTGTCATCCCTAGACATCAAGCATCATGCCAACTACCTTAACAAAATAAAGTTCAACCATTTCATATAGTAAAATCGACATAGATTTATATTGAGCTGTAAAAATCACACCATTAGGTAATTTTTATAACCTATTGGTTTCGATTTGTACATTTCACTTCTCTAGAAATTTAAAGGAAAATGGAAGCCAATAGAACAAAACCAGGCACACCTTGACCAAGCCCTTACTCTTGAACAACCATGGTTCTTTGTCCTTTGATTTTCACCTCGCTTCGCGAGAAAACCATCCAGTGAAAGTGGTACACTTTCGCACTTATCCTTTTATATATACAGAAACCTACCTCCCAGAAAAGTGTCCCTCTCCATGAAAGGTGCAAATAAATCTGGATTATTTTCCAGTCAAGAGGCTGGGTAAAAGACAAAAAATGCTACTTTAGGGTGTATGCCATTGACTCTTGGTTGATTTATATCAACACCAGCATTGGCTATAACTCTTTGTTTTTAAGGCTCATTTTATGTACAGTAACAGAATAATAAGTCGAGAGTTACATATATGTACTCCAAGCACGCTGACCAGTGCTAGACATAGAAAGAGAGCAAACAAAATGAACACATTCATTAGTCGTATTGATAACCCTACAATTCCTGCTGAAGCAAAAAAAATCATCACCCCTTTCATTCCGACAGTCGTATCTAACGTGATTGCAGAAGGCACAAAGAAGTCAAAAATCACTATCGTTACTGACTCAGATAATCTCTACAAAGACGCATGTGTCGCCCGTGCACAACAAGTGAAAATTCAGCTCGGCGAAACAAGAATCAGCCTTGGCGACTCTCCTCTAACAAAGTCGTTAACCATCTTGTCATTTGCTAAAACACAAGAATCGGTCGAAAAAGAAACCAAAAGAGCGATCAGCGACAGCTTAAAATTTCTGGTAAGCAATAGCTTAGACACTCTTAAAAGTATCATTCGCGAGCACATGAAAACTGGGGGCGAGGCTTTTATTGAAACTCTGGAAACCGCTATTCAAGCTAAGAAACAAGCCATCATTTCGTCAACGTCGATTTCGCCTGACAACGATAAAGTCAAGTTCGTCGAAGTAGATTACAAAGCCGATCTAAATCACTTGATAGATCGACAAGGTATCCATCTGTTCGTTGGCGAACCGGGAACAGGCAAATCAGAGATCCAAGCAAAACTAATGGCTGCTGCCAAAGATGACAAGCGCTACCCCATCTCGATCAATGCCTCACGTTCTCTGACCTACTCTCAGCTAAATAAGGAAGACACACGAGACTACAGATATGCATATAGCGACGCAGAGGCTCGTGCAGTCCTCGGCGTTGTGCTCAAACTACTAAGCGATGACTACTACTACTTTCGGAACAAATCAGAGACTCTCTTCATTGATGAACTGGAAGATGTACGCGACCAAATCCAGAGTAATCTCATAAGCAAGTTAGCTGAAAAAAAGGAACTACTAAAGACATTAGAAGAACAAATCATGCGCTCTCACACAGTATTTGGATTTGACGCTTTCTTAAGTGACCACACTGTTGAATGGCTTTATGAACTGGCACAACAGAGTGGTAAAACTATCTATGTTTACTCACAAAAAAGTCCGTTTAAAAAACCAGTAGTCAGGGTCATGCCGCCTACTGTTTGCATACAAAAATCTCGCGAAACACTTGAAAATGGTAAAAAACTAGCTGTGTTTAGCGATGGTAAAAACCGAGAAAATTCTGTTTTTAATGCTGAGATTTTTGCTATTGCTGGAATACACCGAAAATACGAACAGGATGAAGAGCTAGAGCACTTTGTAGATTATCAGAAGATTGACGCTGAGTTTACACAATCAAGCAAAGCTGAGTTGCTAAGCAAACCAACGGAACTTGCCAGGTCAGTTCAAGCTATTTTTTATAATCCTGCTGCTAAAAACGGTCTGAGTATTCTTGATGGCGACTACAGCACAGTTTCGGTAATAGCGCATGGTACGATCTCACCAAACGATTTAATCCAAGCTCCAGGTCGCTTTAGAAAAAATCAAACCGTTAACCTGTGCTTCAGTAACGTCAGAAACAGGCAAACTCAAAGCGAAACGTCCATTCTCACTAGCATGATTAACGACGAGTTTAGCGCAGATCTGACAAGAGAGCAGCTAGACCTTATGTTAGACGATGAATATCTCCAGAAAATCGCCGCTCGTGCAAAGTTCAAGCAAGACATGCGCGAAAACTACGAATTCACTGTCCTTACCATTCTCGAACATTTGGGATATGAGATTGAATTTGTGACCGGGACCGAAGAAGAGCAAGCAAATGGCTCGGCAGCAAACAAGAAAGGAAGAACCGTAGAAAAAGAAACTCGACAAGCACAGGTTTTAAATGCCGAAATGATCACTCGCACTGAAGCTGAACGCATCCGACAGCAAGGCGAGCATGCAACGACTGACAGCAAACTAAAACTCTTTAAATACACTTTAAGTGACTTCTATTGCACTCCTGAAGTAGATCAAGAGTTGCTGGATTTTGACAACCATGGCACTGGCAGGCGCATAATAAACAAGTTCAAGCTTGCTACTGCGGAGACATCTTCATTAACTATCAACCAACAATTCCAACAGCAAATGATTCTCAAGTTTTTTGAAACCGTCGGCTTGTTTGAAGGTGAATTTAAATACAGCAACGCTGATGCGAAAGACTTCCTTAACTTCTTGTTTGAGACAGAGCTAACAGTTGGAGTGCAAAGCAGAAAGGCGTTAGATGTTTTCCATGACACTTTTGAAAGGGCAAAAGTATCAACCGCACAGCCTTTAAGTACAATCACGTCTGTTCTAAAAAGAGAGTTTAATATCAAGCCCCTGCTTTCAGGAAAGAAGAAGCGTCATAGAGCTTATAGTGTTACGTTGCCGGTTGAACTTGAAAGACGCATCAACCAGATCGACAACAGCATCCTAGAATGTTTGATAGCAAAACAAGGAAAGGCTGCATAACTGAACGACGGACAAAAGAAAGGGCGAGTGACCAAACTCGCCCGATTGCAGTAGAGAGTTAACTGCAATCCTTATATTTTGATTCTAGCACTGCTATAGATTATTGCACCACTTTTCGCAACAATAACCTACCTATGTTGCACTTTTTGCAATTAAACTCCGGTCTTGATAAAAGTGAGCGCTGCAAATCTGACATAAGGTAGAACAAAAAGAAAAAAGAAAAGATCTTTCAAATTTCTTCTTGCATGACTAACGTAATCGTAATCAAAGCCGTAGCACTGATAAAAACCGTCAGTCCATTCGTCGTTGTAAGACAAATAAGGTTCGCAAACACTGAATGTTCGCATGAAATCAAACAGAAAATCGACCTGCCAGTAAGACATAGCAACACCCACAAAAATTATGAAAATCATAGCTAACTCCATTTGAATTAAGGAAATTTTGTGTGCTATTTATTTTGGTTGATTGGGATAATCGGCTCGGTAATAATCAATGTCCCGAGGCAATGCATAAACATTAAAGCTGTTGATGAATGCTTCTCGCTTACTGAAATCGTCTTCAATCACCGAGTCCACGTCGTCACGAATATCGTAAAGAATATCGTATTGAGCCGAAGCACCAAACTTGCTGACAAACCAATTGTAGGCTTGTCCATAATGCTCATACTCGTACTCAGGAAAACCAGGGTACACAGATGGAACATCCGAAAAGGTTTCAACGTCGAGCGTTGGGTATTGATGCTGGCTGCGTCCAACCTCCATCCCAGACAGTTTCACGGCTTGACCCTCACTGAACCAGCGCTCCAGTCCTGTACCACCGTCCGTTGGGTTGGTGATGGTGATTTGGAGGTGATGGATCACTTCGTGCGTTGCGATTTGAACGTCATCGGAGCACTGAATGACGGATTTTGGTGCGACTTCAAAGCCATATCGAGTGCCAGCGCCCCATTCTGAATTGCTGCGCGTGTCATCTAATCGCACCACCAATGGTTCGATGCCGTAAGGGGCAGGCACGTTGCGATTTTCACCGTTGCCTGAATAAGCGGCAACTAAATCATCATAAAGCTCGACTTCTTTCGCACTGGGCAGAATGGCTAATGCTACGGCTAATTCACGCTGATATTCTGCTTGTTCAAAAGCGGAATAATGCGCTTGCAGACCGGACCAAGTCGGGACGGCAACGGAGCCGTATGCATAAGTCACATTGCTACCATCAAGAATACGATTAAGAATGGGCGCGTAGTCAGTGGTGTAATTCGATGAAGTGAAATCACCCATATCGCGGATCATAAAGTCGATTTCACTCGCTGCGTCCACCGACAAACCGGATTTGAGCTTGAGATACTCATTATGATCGAGGTTCATGGCAGAAAGAGCGCGTGTCAGCGCAATGTTGCCCAATGTCGCCGCCCATTTGAAATCATCTTCAGGTAAATGAGCAGGGCCAATGACAATAATACGTCCGTTGTCAGAAGTGTAGTATCGATCTGAATCTGCGGCATTGTTTCCACTGCCCATGATTTCAGAGAGATTCATCAAGTGCTGTGAAATACTTTCATTCGGGGTAAGCGCAGCACTTTGCTCTGAGACGGAGATGTATGAGCTTGGGCTGATGCTTGTAGAACCAAGTGAATCACCACCACTTCCGCTACTACCGTCACCATCGCCTTCGCCACCACAGGCCACTAATGAAAGAATTAAAGATGCAACTATCCCTACGCGACACATGAATTTGCGCATATTTGTTCTCCATATCGTTGTTAATTTTTCGTCAGAATGGCAATGACTTACTGTCGTCAAATCTCAATTCGAACTGTTCGACTACTTGCAAAATAGGCTGTGCTTTGCGCCATAAAATTTGCTTGCACATGTGTTCCCATTGCGGGTTTGGGGCAAATTGCTGACTTTTTATCAGCCCTGACATGCATGCCAACGTGTCAGTGTCTCCGCCAACGTACTGACAAAGTCTTATTGAAGTTTCGACACTACGCGCTTGGAAAAGCGCTATGAAAATAGCTAACGGAACCGTATTTGCAGCACTGCAATCAATACCAATGGTTTCGCGTCTAATTTTATTTAAGTCATGTGAGTGACTAGCATCAACGTAATAGTTCCAACGCTGATATAGCTCTTCGCTTATTTCTTGAATAGAAATCCGTTTACGCATTGCCCACACAACCCACGCAATAGCCTGAGCACCCTCAATGGCTTCTTGATGTATGTGAGTTGCCTCTGCTGATTTCTTGGCAATCAGCAATACCTCGTCTTCCTTATCTAGATAGCCAATTACACCTGCACGAGCCGCTGGACCATTAGTATAGCTGTTAGCACTCGGCTTCCCGGTTGTCATCCAGTGGGTGAACGACGGACCAAACTTACAGTCGTTAAAGGTGCCAGCATATAGACGATAGTAGGTTTCAAAATCATCACTATCATCCAGCATTGCATGTGCTGTAGCTGCCAAAAGTATCGAGTCATCTGTTGGATGTGCCTTTTGGCAAAACATCTTCGCTTCCGTTAAGTTATAAGTTCGTAGTTGCGCTCCCTCAAGAAGCGATCCGGCAATATCTCCAATGATTCCACCAATCAATAATCACCCCCCATATTTATCGTTGACGATTTCAGCACTCACATACACACGAAATTCGATGTCCGAATAATCACAAGCTGGTAGTCTGTACATGTTGATTGGTCGCTTATTTCTGTAAGCTTGAATATGCCAAAAGAGAACATACTGGTAGTACGGAAGCCAACCAACTTGGTATACATCGTGCTCGTACTCTGGTTTGCGATAATCAATCATTACGCTCAACATTTCTCTCACATCGCGCTCTTTATAAAGAGCTTTGAATCTAAGAAAATTACACGTGCGGAAGCGCACTTTAGCACCACCCAGAGCTTTAAGGCTCTCGCCATCCTGATTGAGCGCTAAAGACTGAAGCACAGCTCGATTGATGTCGCGATATGTTTCAGCAATAAGTAGCTTGGTCTCGTTGCTTGTTAGATTTCTTATATCTAACTCAAGCCTTTCAGCCGCTTGCTCAAGAAACATCTCAGCCCTCAATTAAGTCTTCTAAGTCGTTCCAGTCGATATTATCTATCTCATTCCAGCTTGCAGCCGACTCAGCAATGGATGCTGGTAATCCATTTGGCAGCAAATTGGGAAGCTGATTATTACTCGCTTGCAAAAGCGTATCGATGATACCGAATTCCTCGTCTTCTGATTGAGTACAGATATAAACGACAAAGGTATCTAATTCAGCACTCATGCTGGTTTGATAAGCGCACATATAAAATTGCACTGCTTCATCGCTAGCTTGAACTTTGAAAAATCCTCGAAGATCGCCATCAATTGGCGCATATGGAAGCACTTGCAAGAACTTATCTACGCTCATGCAACCGAATTTTTTGATGAACTTATCGACATTAGGCGACAGATGAATTACTAGCGCTTCTATTTCTTCGAGTGTTTCTCGCATGCCCGGTTCAGTAGTTGCTGTGCGAATCAAGCGCTCGTATTTATTTCGATCAAAATTTGGTTTAGTTGTCATAGTTCAAACTCCTTTCGTGAGGATGTAAAGTGCCCTACGCTGGAAGCGCATGATGTTTAGTTTTGTTGATTGAACTATTAAAAATTAAGAATATGACTTGCTGCTGAGCAGTGCTGTCTCAAGCAAGTTTGCTGTTTGTGATGATTTGAAAAAGGCGTAATCTACAATAAGAATTACGATGATAAGCAAAGCAATGTATCGAAAAGAAATAAATCTAAGCATTGATATACCCCTCGCTGAGTGGAAGAATAAACTATCATAAAAATTAGTTGACGTCAAGCCATTTTTGTGAATCACCTGCTGCGCGGGATGGAACCAGTTGTTTTTTTCTTCGGTTTTGAGTTTCGATTTCTAGCCTTGCTAGTAGAAATAAATTATGCGCCAATCGAAAACAAGACCTTCAAGCAGATGTTTGGTGGGGACTTTACTAAATTAGCAAAATTCGGATTAGCTTATGTATATGTGTTGGCCCACATTTTTCGACCAACACAATATAATTACCTGAAATTAAAACTAAAGTCTCAACTTCTTTTTCAGAGTTCGCCACTTCTCTGGTTCTTTCTTAAACTCTTGCCTGATTTCAAATAGATACTTAATATCAGATAAATATTCCGGTTCTGTTGGTGCTTTTACAGCGCTAACTTGCTTGAGTAAATCCCTTTGAGTAAGTGCATATGTCAATGAAAGCGGCCTTTCAATTTGAACTTCAATCTCATCTTCCTTAGTGTAATAGTCCGTCAAGATCTTTTCATGAGACAAGTCCCAACTCAATTTGTCATAAGGAAAAAACAATAGCCCTAGTTTTTGTGTCCGAAACTTCACAGCTGTAGCAGAGCCTTTTGTGTCTGGATCTTGAACAACTACATATTCAATAAACTTAGATACATACTCGTGGTATTTCTGCCTTCCCTCTACAGTTGATAAATCCAAGTCTTTGACAGCATTATAGTCGTAGTTTGATGAAACTTTAGTCAGCTCATCTCGTTTATCATACAAAACATCGAGTGTATTGTTCGCTTTGTCCATTTTAGAGCGAAGCAATTTGATTGTTTCAATATGCTCTGCCAATTCTATCTCACTAGATAGATCTAAAAGGTATTGTTGCTTGGATTTGATATCACCATCAATAGTCGCAATCTCTGCCTCAAGTTTTTTGTAAGAACTATCCATCAATCGGCTATAATCTAAGCCCACCAAGCTCTGAACAAGGTGCTTCTCTATTGGGGCGTATCTAGTGAATTTTTGCGTACAACCTTGATTATCAAGTCTTGAACGACAGCGAAGTTTAGGGTGACCGCGTGACGGCTTTGAGTAACTTAAAATGTTTCCACAGCTGGGGCACCTTAGTAGACCACGAAATAAATTTGGAAAAGAACTGCCAACTCTTCCTTTGACGGAGGTTGGGAATGTACTCTGTAAAGCTAGAAATTTCGGGTTGTCGATGACGCGAGGATAGTAGTTTTCAATAGGAGCACCTACGGGTACTTTCTTCGTCTTACCATCAACTTCCTTATGCTCTACACGCTGGAACTCGCCTTTAAGTTGTATCATTTTTAGATACTTATTAACCACTTCAGTACGCCAAGACTTTCCACTAAAGCTGGAAATATTATTCTCATTCAGATATTTGGTAATCCTATGACAACCATAACCTTCCAACTTCATATCAATCATCTTTGTAAGCACTTCAACATGCTCAGGAATTAGCTCAAAGTGTGTTTTGCACGATGAAAGCCTCATCCACGCGGGACAAACAGAGGTACGTTTCTCACCTCCTTCCGCTTCGTCACGGCGTTTTTTGTCAAACGTTGCTTTGATGCGCTGAGATTTCTGTTCACTCTCCATGTGAGCTAAGTGAAATGCAGCGGTCAGGAGAAGGTCGACGCCCATATCAAGCTGCTCATCGTGAGGGATTATGAGGGAAAACTTAGTAATAGCCACATCAACTTTGTACCGTTTCAACTTTGCAAAAAGTTGGCGGCTGTGTTCTGCTGGTAAACGGCTCAGCCTGTCCACAGCCTCCACAATCAACAATGACTTTTCTTTAATTTCTCCTTGCTTAGCAGCTTCTAAGAAAGCCCCAAGTCCGCCATTTTGACTAGTGTTCTTCCCGTAATATGCAGACAAACCCGCATCTACAATTTCATCGACTAGTTGATAGCGGTATTCTGTATTAACCTTATTCTCAGTCTCAATGAACTTTTCAGCACGTTCAATTTGCCTTTTTAAACCTTCCCCTTCTTTTGCTTGGCTCTCTTTACTAACGCGCGAATATATATAAGCATCTCTGACTTCCATGTCATCTCCTATAAAAAAAGCCACTGTTTCCAGTGGCTTAGTATATCAAATTTAGTAGCTATGATTACTTGTTAAGTAGCGCCATTGACTGCTGTACTATAACATACTCTTCATTCGTCGGAATAACCATTGCTACAGCACCTAGCATCTCAGATTTACCGATGATGCCAGCGTTTCCGAAGCGAGCATCTTCGTTGCCTTTCACATCTTCTTTAAAGCCAAGAAGTTTTAGGTTGTTTAAGATCTCGCTACGGATTGGCATAGAGTTTTCACCAATACCACCTGTGAAGATGATGCCATCAAACGAATCTAAAGCTGCTAGGTAAGATGCAATGTATTTTGAGACGCGGTAAGTAAACACTTGGAATGCTAGTTTAGCACCTTCATGACCTTCTTCCATCGCTTCTAAGATGCCACGTGCGTCGCTCGTTAGTCCAGAAACACCTAGGAAGCCAGACTCTTTGTTAAGTGCGTTAAATACTTTGTCCTGTGACCAACCCTTTTTCAAAAGGTATTCAATAATACCTGGGTCTAGGTCGCCACAACGAGTACCCATCATTAGCCCTGATAATGGCGTGAAACCCATTGAAGTATCGACTGAATCACCATTGTTGATAGCACATACTGAAGCACCGTTGCCAAGGTGGACTGAAATGAAGCTAGACTCTTCAATAGGTTTATTGATCATCTTCGCTGCTTCGCGGCTTACAAAATAGTGGCTAGTACCGTGGAAGCCGTAACGACGGATGCCGTAGTCGGTGTATAGTTCATTAGCAATAGCACCAGTGTATGCACGCTCAGGCATTGTTTGGTGGAACGCTGTGTCAAATACTGCAAACTGAGGAAGAGAAGGAAATGCTTCCATCGCTGCTCGGATACCGATAGCGCCTGCTGGGTTATGTAGTGGAGCAAGATCCGCAAGCTTTTCAATTTCCGCTGTTACTTCTTCGTTGATGCGTACAGTCTTAGTGAATTTCTCACCACCGTGAACAATACGGTGACCTACAGCAACGATGTTCTCTTGTAGGCCAAGTTCATCTGTTAAACCCACAAGCTTGCTGATTGCAATTTTGTGGTGACTGTCGTCGCCTTCGATAGCGATTTCAGTTTTTTCACCATTAAATTTCCAGCTCATACGAGATTCAGGAAGGCCAAAGCACTCTCCAAGACCAGACAGAACTGCTTCACCACTTGCTGAGTCGATTACAGCGAATTTCAGAGATGAACTACCAGAGTTAATCACGAGAACAAACGAATTAGACATGGGGGGATATCCTGTTTTGAGCATTGATGGAAGACGACTTCCTAATATTTGTTTGTATTATTCAATATTTTTTGAATCTTTCAACTTTCTTTTATACAAACAACTGTATCAAAATGATATTTATTGATAATGATCAAGGTCCGATTTAATTCACATCTTGAATTTAATCGGTTATATCCCTTGATTATAGGGCAGGTTTGCACCAGTTGCATATTCGTCATACAAAAAAGCCGGGCATGAGCCCGGCTTTCAACTATTTTTGAATAGAAGCGATATTATGCTTCATCACGACGATTGCGTGAGAAACTGCGCTCGCCACGGTGACTGCCACGATGGTCACCACCACGGTTACGGTCAAAACGACGCTCGCCATCACGACCACGACCACCTTCACGGTTGCCATCGCGGTTGCCACGATAACCACCACCCTCACGGTTGCCACGGTAACCACCACGGTTGCCATCACGGTTACCGTCACGACGACCACCATCACGACGACCACGAGGCTCACGGAAATCAGTGAAGTCTACCACTACCGCACCCGCTTCTTTTTGGCGAATACGTAGTTTACGAAGTTTACCAGCAACATCAGAGGTCATTTGCTTTGGAAGCTGAACGTAAGTCGACTCACGATCTAGCTTAATTGCACCAATAGAACCTTTAGTTAGGCCAAGCTCATTCGCAAGTGCACCTACGATGTCTTTAACTTGAACGCCTTGCTCACGACCTACTTGCAGTTGGTATGTATCCCAATCGGCAGTGTTGAAGCTACGACGACCATCACGGCCTCCGTCACGACCACCCTCACGGCGCTCTTTACGACGTTGCTTATCACGTTCGATAGCCGCGATCATTGGATCTTCACCAATGTAGAATAGAGGGCGTTTGCCTTGTTGACGCTTAAGTAGAATCGCTGCCAATGTTGCTGCATCGATTTCTAGGCTTTCTTGTAGTTTCTCTACAAGCTCAGCGAACTTGTCTAGAGACTTATGCTCTTTCTCTTGCTCAAGCTCTGCACCTAGTTTAACTAGACGAGCTTCTGCAACTTTGTCACGTAGAGGAAGTTGGATTTCTTCCATTGATGACTTAGTCACTCGCTCGATAGTACGAAGCATACGGATTTGGTTAGTGCGAACTAGAAGAATCGCCTTACCTTTACGTCCAGCACGACCAGTACGACCGATACGGTGGATGTATGACTCAACATCAAACGGGATGTCGTAGTTAAATACGTGTGTAATACGCGGTACGTCAAGGCCACGTGCAACAACGTCAGTCGCTACTAGGATGTCGATAACACCTTGTTTGATGTGGTCAACAGTGCGCTCACGCAAAGATTGAGGAATATCACCGTGTAATGCTGCCGCTTTAAAGCCACGTGCAGATAGCCAGTCAGCTAGACGCTCAGTATCTTGGCGAGTACGTACGAATACGATTGACGCGTCTGTTTCTTCAGTTTCAAGAAGACGTGCCATTGCTTCGTCTTTCTCTACACCTTTAACAACCCAGAACTGCTGCTCTACTTTGTCTACCGTGTGGTTTTTGCCAGCAACGTCAACGTACTCTGGCTCACGCAAGAAACGATCAACGATCTTCTTGAGCATTGGAGGCATAGTCGCAGAGAATAATACGCGCTGTGCTGTTTCTGGAGCGTGCTCCATGATCTCTGTTACGTCATCAACAAAGCCCATGTTAAGCATTTCGTCTGCTTCATCAAGAACGAACGTGTGTACTTCGTCTAGGTGTAAACGGTCACGGTTGATTAGGTCTTGAACACGACCAGGAGTACCAACAACAATATGAGCACCGTTTTTAAGTGCACGCATTTGATCAACGATAGATGCACCACCGTAGATCTCTAAAACTTTTAAACCATTGATGTTTTGACCAAGGTTTTTCATTTCCGCTGCAACTTGGATAGCAAGTTCACGAGTCGGCGCAAGAACCACAGCTTGTGGTTTACGTTGGTCAAGATTTAGCTTGTTAAGCAGTGGAAGAGAGAATGCAGCTGTTTTACCAGTACCAGTTTGAGCTTTACCTAGCGCATCTTTGCCTGCTAGCAAGTGCGGAATTGCCGCAGCTTGGATAGGAGTTGGAGATACGAAACCCATTCCGTCAAGAGCAGAAAGGATTGAGTCGTTCAGCGCTAAATCGCTAAACTGAATTGAAGAATCTTGCATTGGGATCCCATTTATCAATTATTAACTAAGGTCCCACGAGCTCTACCAATTCCAAACTGATCCAGATTGCTTCTAAAGCAAACCTTAAAGAGCTGATTCCATTCAGATGCGGATAAGTAGCAAATCGCATCAAGCCGCTAGGGACGTAAACAAGGAGGCGGATTATTCCCTAAAAGCACAAAAAAAGCCAGAAAAAATTGAAATACATCACAATTTTCTTCTCGATGACAAAATTCTGTATAAAGCGTCATCAAATTTACATCTAATACGCTTAAAACCTAGCCTTTCCTGACTTATTTCGGCTAGGCATATTCCGGGCATTTGGGTATAGTGTCGGCACTTTCATCGTTAAGAAGTAGATACATGTTCCAAGACAATCCGTTACTTGCACAACTTAAGCAACAAATCCAAGAAACCCTTCCAAAAAAAGAAGGGACGATTAAAGCAACTGAGAAAGGGTTTGGCTTCCTAGAAGTTGACGCGAAAAACAGTTTCTTTATTCCACCTCCATACATGAAGAAATGTATGCATGGAGATAAAGTTGTTGCAATTATCCGTACTGAAAAAGACCGAGAAGTAGCGGAACCACAAGAACTTATCGAACAGGCTGTCACGCGATTCATTGGCCGAGTCAAACTTATCAAAGGAAAACTGAACGTTGTTCCTGATAGCCCTACTCTTAAAAAGCTCACACTTAAAGCCAAAACTAAGAAAGGCATTAAGTCAGATGATCTAAATGACGGTGACTGGGTCGTAGCACACGTAATTCGTCACCCATTAAAAGATGATGGCGGTTTCTTTGTTGAAATCACAGAAAAGATCACAGACACCAATGACAAAATCGCACCTTGGTGGGTAACATTGGCTCAAAACGATTTACCAAAGACTGAACCAGCCGGCCTTGAAAACTGGGAAATTAACGATCATTCCGATTTAGAGCGTATCGACCTAACAGACGTTCCATTTGTCACTATCGATGGCGAATCAACAAAAGACATGGACGATGCACTTTATGCAAAGAAAAATGACAATGGCAGTTTTGAACTCACCATTGCTATTGCCGATCCAACCGCTTATATCACACCAGAAGACGATATGGATAAAGTCGCCAGAGAGCGCGGCTTCACTATCTACCTTCCGGGACGTAATATCCCAATGCTACCTCGCGATTTAGCGGACGATCTCTGTTCGTTAATTGAGAATGAAGTACGCCCAGCGATTTGTTGCAAAGTCACTGTAAGTGCTGACGGCGTGATTCAAGATGATATTCAATTCTTTGCTGCTAACATAAAATCTCATGCACGTCTGGCTTACGACAATGTGTCTGATTGGTTAGAAACCGGAACATGTGACAAATGGCAACCAAGTAAAGAAATCGCTCAAGTAGTTACTGAACTAAATGAGTTTGCCAATGCTCGCGCGCAATGGCGTGAGGCACACGCCGTTGTGTTCCCTGACCGTCCAGACTATCGCTTTGAGCTTAGTGAAGACAATGACGTCGTGGCTATCCACGCAGATATGCGCCGTGTAGCCAACCGCTTGGTAGAAGAGTCCATGATTACCGCCAACATTTGTGCTGGCCGTGTTCTGAGTAAAACGTACGGCTATGGCGTTTTCAATACTCATCTTGGCTTTAAAGCGGACAAGCTGAAAGATGTTGTAGAGCTGGTCAACCAAGGTAAAGAAGACAACCTTTATACTGAAGAAAGCCTGTCAACTCTTGAGGGATTTGCTCTACTCCGCCGTAATCTTGGTGGTTTAGATTCAAGCTACCTAGATAACCGGATTCGCAAGTACCAAGCGTACAGTGAAATCAGCAACCAGCCAGATGCTCATTATGCAATGGGCTTGGACGTGTACGCGACGTGGACATCTCCTATTCGTAAATATGGCGATATGGTCAACCATCGTCTGTTGAAAGCCTACATTCTTGGCTCTGAACCATCACAACAGCCAGATGATGCTTTAGGTGAAGAGCTTGCTCTACATCGTAAACACCATAAGATTGCTGAGCGTACTGTAGGTGATTGGTTATATGCTCGTACACTTGCTGACGAACCTAAGAAACAAACACAGTTCACCGCAGAAATCTTTGATATCAATCGCGCCGGTATCCGTGCCCGTTTGCTAGAAAATGGCGCTTCTGTGTTTATTCCAAACCCACTCATCGTTGACAACAAAGAGCGCATTGAAGGAAACAACGAGAACGGCACGGTTTCTATTGATAAAGAAGTCGTATATCGTCTAGGGGACACGTTTAAAGTAACACTGAACGATGTGAATCAAGAAACACGTAGCCTAATCGCTAAGCCTGTTGAAGTATTTGCTGATGCACCTAAAGATGCATCAACAGAGCAAAGCGATGAAACGGCTAAATAGCCAATAGCATCTCGCTAGATAACACAAAAAGGGAGCCATCGGGCTCCCTTTTTAATATGAATGATGTTTTGTCGTTCATGCGTCACCAAAAGTACGCTTTAGGATCTTTCTCAATCTCCCTCATCACCGCGGTAAGGTCCGTACTTTTACCCAGAAATGGATACGGCATCCAGTTGTCCCCTTCATCTTCATCGGGAACGAAAATCGACCATTCTCTGGTATTGGAATCGAATAGGACTTTAACGACGACACTGGTGTAACTGGAAGAGCTTGAGTCCAATAGATAATGAGCTTTAGAAAACAAGACGCCATGCTCAACCATTTCAAACAAGGATTTACCCAATTCAACAGGCATGCTCTTGTTACGGTTGCTGCAAACAATTTCGGCACATCTTTCTAGGCGACATTGTGACATTTCGATAAGTGTCATATACCCCACCTTTTGGCTGACTATGTGTTTAATATAACTGCTTTTTGGATAATTTGTTAGCGCTCGACGCCACACAGTAACCATTTTTATCCTCTAATTTATTGGCTATGCAACTCCACTTCACAAAAGTGTCACACAAACGAAATATGATGTGGCAAATTCTCACTTTAATTGGAGTTTCTCTATGCTTCGCGTCGCTTTAGCCGCTCTACTCTCCTTCTCTGCTATAAACACTGTAGCAGCACAAGAAGTTAATATTTCTGGTTCTACATCTGTTGCTCGTGTTATGGATGTCTTGGCAGAACAATACAACACGTCACACAGCGACACGTTCATAGCCGTTCAAGGAATCGGTAGTACAGCAGGTATCACCCTAGTAGAAAAAGGGGCGGCGGATATCGGCATGAGCAGCCGTTATCTTACAGAACGTGAAAGCAGTGAAAGTCTAGACGTTTTTCCTATTGCTTACGATGGTCTAGCTATTGTGGTCAACCTGGCAAACCCGGTTCAAGACCTCACTCGAGAACAGTTGTTTGACATCTATAAAGGAAAAATTAATAACTGGAAGCAAGTTGGTGGCCCAGATCAGAAGATTGCAGTTGTGACACGTGAGGCCTCTTCAGGCACGCGTTCAAGTTTCGAAAGTCTGTTGGGCTTGACCCAAATCATCAATGACAGACTAGTCTCTGATATCAATCCAACGAACCTCGTTGTAAATAGCAACAGTATGGTAAAGACCATTGTTAACAACAACCCACACGCCGTAGGTTACATTTCTGAAGGTTCTGTCGACCGTTCAGTTAAGGCTATTAAGTTTGAAGGTGTGGAAGCAACCACCAAGAATATCTCCGAAGGGAAATACAAGCTCGCACGTCCTTTCCTTTTGCTACACAAGAAAGATGACATTGATGATGACGCGGATAAATTTATTTCTTTCGTGCTATCTAATGAGGGACAATCCCTCATCCAAGAATATGGCTACACGCCTATTAAAAAGTAGTAAAGTCATCGCTACATTAGGGAAAGCATTTGCTTTCCCTTTTTCGTCTCTACCAAGATTGGAATCGTTGAATACATAATTACGACACTTCTGTCATTTCCCATGTTATCGCAACCTGCTATGTTGTTAATCAGAAATGGTTTATCCCCAATAGGAGTCTATTCATGATTGTCACCACTACTCAAACCGTTGAAGGAAAGCGTATAGTTGCTTACAAAGGCGTGATCGCCGGCGAAGCGATCTTAGGTGCCAATGTCTTTAAAGACATGTTTGCTGGCCTGCGAGATATTGTAGGCGGACGCTCGGGCACCTATGAGAGAGAGCTACAACGTGCGCGTGAAATCGCACTAAAAGAATTAGAACAAAAAGCCGCTGATGCTGGCGCGAACGCTGTTGTGGGTGTCGACCTTGACTATGAAGTACTAGGGACTGGCAACGGCATGTTAATGGTGTCGGCGAGCGGCACTGCAGTCGTTGTTGATTAAAGACGAATAAATAAGGCAGCGAATGCTGCCTTATTTGATCACTCTAAAAAATATCAAAGTTTGGTTACAGTCAGCGTTGGATTGGCTTTATTTGTTGCATCCAACTTGAAACGATAGTTTCCCTCTTCAGCAATATTTATAGTGACATTATCATTGCTACCTGCAGTAAGAGTGCTTGCCTCACCCAAAGTAACACTCACTTCGCCACCAAAGTTTGTCTCTGCGTTCCAAGATGCATCGGCGACCTTCATATTAAAACTTCCCGTTTGCACTTCTATATCTAACTGGTAAATATTATTGGCAATATAGCTAAACTTGGCATTGGAATTTTCCGCAGGGGCATCCCATGTCGTGATCGATCCACGTAAGTAGAGTTCAGTACTTCCGAATGGTGCGATACTAGATACATCTTTATTACTGTTGTCTATCGGCAAGCCTACACCCTGGCTCTCACCTTGAGGAAGTACAAAGACAGCGGTTGTCAATGCTGGTACAGAGAAGATTTCATTACTAAATGAGGCTGTTTTCACTTCACTATCATAAGACGATTTTTGAACCGGATGTAGTTCAAAACCGCTAGCTCCTTCAATCTTGAACTCCTTAGTAACTGCCGTCGAGTTAACCACAACCACCACCGCATCATATGCAGAATCAAGATCAGCACCCGCACTGGTTCCATCATCAATCGTCATGACAATTAAACCTTGTGTTTGACCCTGACCAACGTTGCGGAAATCGACTCGTTTCATGACCTCCTCAGCACTATCTAAGCGGAACAGCTCACTACTACTTCTAATTTTAAGTAACTCTAAGAATTGTTGTTTGGTTAGTTCAATGTCCGTTTGAGACGGTTTGACACTAGGATCGGCTATGATTTTTCTGATCAAATCCCAGTTAGCACCATCTTTGTCTTCTCGAGGTAAACCAACATTCCAGTTATTGTCTGAACCATCGAAGCGAACGCGATTATACCAATCTCCTGAGTCGTAGGAATCTCGCTGCATCGACTTAGACCGCAATAGCTCTGAGCCCATGTGAATAAATGGAATACCCTGCCCCAACATTACGGTTGAAAGCGATACAGTCTGCATTCTAGCTCGCTTCGCCGAATCTATCCCTGTCGCAATCTTGTAGGCGTTGTTGTCCCAAAGTGTTTGGTTATCATGCTTCGATACGTAAGAGATATTCTCCGATGGGAACTTAGTATAGCCTGCCGGGGCGCCATTATAATCCACATCTTTGCCGCGTTTAGTCTCACCAGTGTAATCCAAGAGAACATAGTCAGCTAAATTGCCCGCCATACCTAAACGGACGATATCTTGGTTGTGAAGTCTATCGTTTGTTGTTTCAACTGATTCGATTACCTCTTCATTAGGATAAGCCGCATTACCAAACCCTTGATTAAACCTTAGTGCATGGCGGCCATCGCTGTTAACGCCGCCATCAAAAGGACTACCACCACGTACTGCGTCACGCAATCGATCAGAAAACGTACCAATTTCAGTACCAGCCATAGCTAGCTGTGTGGCTTGCTCGAATCGAGCGTGATTAGAAACTTCACCGAAATCCCAACCTTCACCATAGAAAATAGTATCAGGATCAATCGTTTTCACTTTCTCTAACGCATAAACCATCAAGTCTTTAGGTTGGTGCCCCATAAGGTCAAAACGGAAACCATCGACTTTGTAGTCATCAGCCCAAACTAATAGTGAATCAACCATTAGCTTACCCATCATCAAGTTTTCCGTCGCAGTATTGTCACAACAGGTCGAGTTTTCTACGCCTCCGGAATTGGCATTGAGCCTGTGATAATACCCAGGAACAATTTTATCCAACACTGACTTATCATTTACGCCAGAGGCATTGGTGTGGTTATATACGACATCCATGACGAACTTTAGTCCCATATCATGAGTCGCTTTTACCATTTGGCGGAACTCTTTGATTCTTAGTGAACCTTCAGCGTCAGTAGCATAACTACCTTCAGGAACCGTGTAATGGAATGGATCATAGCCCCAGTTAAAACTGTCATACATGCGTAGGTCATTCATCAAAGACTGTGCATTAGCGCTCGCCGGGTCATAGCTTTGCAATAAACCTTCAATGACCTGCCCACTATCTGCTGTAGAACAAACCGCAGCTTTAGCATTAAGAGCACATAGATCACCGACCGTATCGGTAATATCAACTCTATTGACCTCATCAACCGTAGCAATATCAAACACAGGTAATACATGCAACGTTGTTAAGCCCGCTTGTTGCAATGACTTCAGATGTGTTACTGACTCTCGAGTATCTTCGGTTAGTGCTAAATACTTACCATTCAATGCTTCCGTCCCTCTAGAATCACTGAAGCTAAAATCACGTATGTGAGATTCGTAAAGGACATGATCCTCAGCTTTAGATAATTGAGGACGAGAATATGCTTCGTCATTCCAACCTTCAGGCATTAATAACGTATCATCGAGATCTACAACTTGAGAATATAGAGAATTTGCAGACACGCTAAGTGAATATGGGTCGGTTACCAATCGCTGCTCCACTTTACCCGTCGTAGGATGGTACACCTTAACGTCGTAACGATAGAACTGGTTCAGCGCTCCACTTACGCCATCCGAGGACCATATGCCAGTATCTGTATCTTCAGTCATTGGATATACACTATCTAGGGTCTTATCTTCATTATAAACTTCTACCGACACTGACATTGCCGTTGGTGCCCAGAGTTTAAACGTCACATCGTTTCCTTCAACAATAGCACCGAGTGTTTGAGCTATTGCATTACCCCCATCTTTTGAGGCAAACACAGAGTCAAGAACCCCGGCTGTTTGAAGCTCAGTGGCGGTAATAATTTCTTTGCTCTTGTTATATGCGACTATCACAAGTTGTTTTTTTAAAAGTGTATGTCGTGTCTCCGCATTCACATCAATGTTGAGGGCAGTCAAGCTCGCTAGGTGCTTATAACGAGCTTTGAGTTCCTCAGGCAGCTCACCAAAAATGGTGAGTTCAACGTGTCCATCTTGTCCACGAATAGACCTATCATCATTCATTGTGATGCTGCCGTCTTCGCTGTAGAACAAAACCACTGTATCTGCTGTCGAGGCAGCCTCCCAACCAATTGTGGTGCCATCTAACCAATGAGCGGCGCGCCCATCGATCGCAACAGGTCTCTCTACAGTAGGGACGTAATAAATTTGGCTACTGCCATGGAAACCAAATAATCCCTTGCTGTCATCAAGTTGACGTAGTTGAACCTTGTGATTTCCACTCCCAAAGGCTTTCTCATCTCCTTTGTGAAGTATAAAGTTCATACATTCATGAGGGTCTGACGCATCTGGGTCCACTTTCAAAACATAATAAGCGCCATAAGTAGAGCTGACCCCTGTATAACCATATGGAGCATCCCAGCTCGTGCCACTATCACCAATATTCATTGCTTCTAGGTCAGTACTTTCACACCCTTCGCCATTCCACAGGTGTAACCCCCAACCAGCGTACGGGTCACCAGATTGAGCCGCTGAGTCACGTTTGTAATAGATGACGACTTCATTCTCGCCAGCCTTATACAAGCCATCCACATCGCCACTATTGCCACCAGCCTCTGTTCCAGACTCACTATTCGTATTGCATCCTGCGAGTAATACAATTGAAATCAGTGGTATAAGCGTTTTAGCTACCACTGTCATCTTCGGTTTATTATCGTCCACTTTTCAACCTTTTATTATTGAGGGTAAATCGGTTAGTTCACCCTCTATGCTATGAAAAGTGATGCTCAACAAAATGTGAACAATGCATGTTAAGTTTTTGTATCGGATAAAATAACAGAGCGTTTGAAGCACTATCACATACTGGGAAGTCTTAGCACCATATTATGCAACACAGTGCTCATTTTGATCTTACAGATTTTAAAGGCTTAGATACTGGGGCGTAGAGTTTGAGGATGATAACTCAACCTGCAATTGGCGACTTGGATCAGATTTTGTTATGACCTTATTTTCAACTCAAAAATATTAAGCTGCTACAAGCGGCGTTGTTTTGGAAACATCAACCAATAATGAAGTTCGCAGGCAATATGGGAAAGTAATTTATTGTTTGATTGACAGATGTATCAGCTACGACAGCCACCCCACTCTAAATGACACACCTACGAAGACAAATACAACAGAAATTATGGTTACTGGAATAATATGAAGTGCCATGTCTACAAGATTGTCCTTTGACAGCTTTGGGATTACTCGAAAACGCGCATCGAGAGCCAAAGTAACCGTTAGAGCAAGCAAAACCAATTTCGCCGCAATACCATGAGCTAGTGGAATTGACATATCGAACCATAAACTAACATCAGGAAGGATCTGATAAGACATCATCAATCCCGTAGTCACTTGAATAACTAACGCTGGCATTCCTATCTTTTCATAGTTCTGCTCGAACTCAAGTAGCATTTCAGGTGACTTGTATTTCAATACTTTAGGTAGAACTACAACACTCAAAATTAGATGACCACCCGTCCAGATTGACGCACCTAAAATATGCAGCACTAAAAGCCAAGCAAACATGTGCCTTCCCTTTTCATGTTCTGTTAAATTAATCTTAATTATTAACATATTGAACAATAAAGATATGACGAGGATCATACAATTGTAATGATATTTATTATCGTTTATTTGAGTATTAGAGGTAAGGCAATTAATAGAGCTACAGAACTGTGCGTAATTTATGACTACGCAGAGATAGGTTAGAGGGAGTGGAGGCGCCTCCCGGAGTCGAACCGAGGTCCACGGATTTGCAATCCGCTGCATAGCCACTCTGCCAAGGCGCCATAATTTGTGTGCTAACAATTAGCGAATAGATGGTGCCCCGGGCCGGACTTGAACCGGCACAGCGCGAACGCCGAGGGATTTTAAATCCCTTGTGTCTACCAATTCCACCACCAGGGCACGCAATTACTTGCGATGCCGATTACTGAATAGTAAAACACCATCTTTTTCTTACCGCAGTTGCCGTAAGACTTTAATTTTGAGCGACTCACTAGGTTTCCGTTCTTCAACGCTCTTGGTGTGACGTTAATCTTGGCAAGGTTGCCTATAACAGTCTCGCTAGTCTCGCATACGTTTTCATCGGGGTTTCCCGTGAGAACGAGGTGTACTTTAACGGATTAAGTTTTTGCGTCAACAGTAAATTTTAACTTTATGAATCAACTGACTAAATATCGAGCCAAGCAGTATGAAGGCCATACAAATCGACTAATTCAGCACCACTTACAAGTTGGCGATCTTGCGATCCAATTGATATTTTTCGTCTGTAATGATTTTCTCAAGTACTTCAACGCGCTCAGATAAGCTTTTTATTTGTTGTACCAACTCGCTATTTAAACCTTCCGCCCCTTCCATGGCTTTCTCTAGTTCAATCGCCCTCATTTTTTCGCGATGAGCGAAAAATGTTCGCAGCATACCTCGACCAAAAATAGCGCCAAAAATGATGAGAACAACCAAGACTTCAGACATAAACACCTCCACGAATATAGTGATAACTCACC
The DNA here is from genome assembly GCF_021568915.1 of Vibrio sp. McD22-P3. Lineage (NCBI taxonomy): Bacteria > Pseudomonadati > Pseudomonadota > Gammaproteobacteria > Vibrionales > Vibrionaceae > Vibrio > Vibrio sp. McD22-P3. The sequence goes on along the minus strand of NZ_JAKGTN010000010.1, from coordinate 163,329 downwards.
ATAGTCGTCGACTAACTTAAACGCAAACTGTTAACAATGCTGAAAATGGATTTCGAGGCTTAGGTCTCAGACAAGGTGAATTAGCTGTCCAAAACGTTAGTGAGTACAGTGAGGGAGAATTCTTAGAGCCAGAAAGAACGAAACCCCGACGATTGTCGAGGTTTCTGAATAATGGAGGCGCCTCCCGGAGTCGAACCGAGGTCCACGGATTTGCAATCCGCTGCATAGCCACTCTGCCAAGGCGCCTTTCTATTAACACACTGAGCTGCTGCTCCGTCGTGTTCGGAGCGTACTTTACGGATTACTCAACATTAGTCAAACAAAAACCGATTTTATCTCTTCGTTTGTCCAGATTAACGGCAATATGCTCAATCAAGCAGCGATCTAATGGACTAAGCGTTCTCACAGTCACATCTCTTAGTGTGTTTTACCACTTTTTCATCAAGCGTCCCACCAAGTTTGGATGATAGGACCAGCAATGATCAAACATACTCATCAGTGCGGGGTTGCCATACTTAGAAAGGTTGATGGCGTGAAAGCGGTTTTTACGCTCTTTTAGTTGGTCGACTTTTTGTATCATCTCTTCGGATTGTTCCGGCGCGATAAAGTCGGAAATCACAACCATGTCTGCGTTTTTATAAGTATCAGTACCCATCAAATCGATAGACTGAACTAATACTGGCTCTAAGTCAGTTCCACCATGAAATGAATAGCTAAGAAAATCAGCAGCTTCTCGCAAACCATCTTGCTTAGTCAGTTCATACGTAATATGTGTAGTAGAAAACAGAATCACATAGCATTCGCGATCTTCAGCCAAAGCAATTTGCATCAGTGCGTAAGCCATTGCTTTGGCACACTGCTCAGGAAATCCACTCATCGAACCAGATGCATCGATACAAACAATAAATGGGCCCTTCTCTATTTCCACCTTACTGTTATCCGGTTTACTAGTTCGTACTTTTTTGAGCGTGCGTGATTTTCCTTGAGTTTTGTAGTTCATTAAGCGTTTATCAGCGAGATGTTTGTAAAACACCACTTCCAATTCGGGATAAGCGAGAAACATGGTTTCATTAGGAAGCAGTTTATTCAGATCGTCGGACTCGTGAATGCCTACTATATCATCCGTCGCCTCATCACTTTGCTCTTCAACCATCTCAACATCATCAGCTTGTGCTTTATTAAGTTCGGGATCATCCTGATCATTTGCCATTCGTCCAAGCTGTTCTGCTATCTCTTGTAGTCCCTTATTCTTCTTAAGAAACTCGGCATGGTTGTGCATCACTTTTAGATCAGTCTTGGTGAGTTTCGCTGAGGCCATATCCCACAAACGGCCCATAGCAGCTTCATCACCCTGCTCCGTCACGGTATCCATGTTTTGCATGGTTTCCATTCGTTGATACAAATCGGCGAGAAACTTCTCTTTACTTGCTTCTAACTCAGAGACCTCGGCTTGTTTAATCGCATCCGCTAGGCTCTTGTACCAAAGATCGCAAAAGAAACGGGGAAACATGGGATTATTAACTGACTTGTTTTTTTCTAGCAGACGCCTCGCCTGCATGTAGAATGCAGAATGCCACTCAAGTTGCTTGACGACATCATTAATGCGTTCAAAAAATGTCGCTTCATCCCAGTGGATGACCTCTTGATAGAGTGCAAGTTCCTTTTGGAAACGTTCAGTCTCACAAACACGAGTCATACGTTTTTTTACCGAGCCACGCCACTTCAACAAATGGCCTTTGACTGCAGAACGAACGCCGCGCTTTTCTGTGAGCGCAACAACTTGAGAGCGAGCCATCAAATCATTAACTGCCGAATCAATTAGACCTGAATCGGCAATCATTAGCGCCAAGTTTAATCCGTCTGCTCCGAGCATCCATGCCTCCGGTGTTTTATCTTACGATGTCACTCAACCAAGTCAGCTAGCCATCTAATTAAGCAAAGCTCCTAGTCAAGTAATGTTCCTAAGCGAGCTTTCTAGGCAAAAAAGTCATTTAATCCTTTGATTCTGGTGACTGCTTTCTCAGCTTCAGCATTAGTCGTTTCAAGTGTTTGCGTGACTGTTTGTAAGCTCACTTCCATCTCTGTTGGTATCTCTTGCTGAATAAAGCCGTGTGGTAGAGCACCATGGAAGTTAGAGCGTACTTGTCTAAGGTGATATTCTGCATGAGTAAGCTGCGTTAATACCTGATCAGCTCTTGTCGTCCACCCTTGAAGTAAATTGGGGTCAATACCAGAAGTGGTCACAAGCGTAGTTAGAACAGAGCGATTAGCGATATCTTTAATAACGAGGTTATTGGCAGCGTCAATATCAAGCTTCAAGCGGCACAAATGCGTATTTTGGTTTACATAACCATACACCTCACTGCCACCTTCTTTGATGGCTCGGCTAAGCTCATCTTTTGCTACATAGACCCAGCGGCTATCGCCTTTTTCACTCTCAGATACTGACATGTTGCTTTGCAGCAAGACCAATTTGACTAGGTCCGTAGCCGGACCAACTTTGTATGATTTGGCGTTGCTAATATCGTATTGGTATACATCTTTTCGAAGCAGCCCCGTCGTGGATTCCATAGAAAGAGGCATCGCAAACTCAGCTTCGATTTCATCTTGAATATCAGCCAATTGCTCCTTACCTTCTTCGATCTGTTGGAATACTTCCTGTTGATCAAAGGCGTAGTTCAACGCAAAGTCACGAACAACATCGCGAACAATTTCTAGTGATTCTGGACTGTTCCACAAACAGTCTTGTAGTAGCAGTAAGTCGAGCGGGTTGACGCTATCGCGACCATTAAAGAACGCACTCGCCTTGAGGAGTTTTACCGCTTTCTTCCAACGACGGTCGGAAACATACAGATCTGACTCCGAGAGTCTGCTTTGGTTTTCTTCTGCTGCGGACTCTAGCAAGGTTTTAAGTTGATAGAGTTTTTCAAAGACGGAATCAGTCAACTTGACGTTATCAAGTTCACTTTGCCATTGATGATATTCCTGATCGGTAATCGCCAAACCTTCGGGGATCTTCGCTTCTTCACTCGTGCCAACCGTTAACATTGATTTGAAGTTCTGTTTATTCTGAATACGATTTACAAATATGCGTACCAACATACGGTCATAGAGAGCTTCCAAACCGCTGTCTTCATCAGGCAGTTCATTTGAGGCGGAAACCAGCAAGCGCATAGGCACTCTTTCAATATCACTACCGTTCTTAAATGTTTTCTCATTCACGACGGTTAGTAATGTGTTTAAGATCGCAGGACCTGCTTTCCAGATTTCATCTAAGAAAACCACTTGAGCGGTAGGTAAGTAACCTTCGGTTAATCGTAAATAACGTCCGTTGTCTTTGAGCTCTTGAATACTAAGAGGGCCAAACACCTCTTCAGGGGTAGAAAAACGTGTCATCAAGTATTCAAAATAACTACTGTTATCAAATGCTTGTATCAATCGCTTCGCAATTAGGCTCTTAGCTATTCCAGGAGGGCCAAGCAAAAAGACACTTTCTCCTGCAAGGGCGGCTAATAAGCAAAGCTTTATGGTCTCTTCTCGTTCGTAAACGCCATCGGAAAGTGCTGAGGCGAGTTTATTAATTCGTTCAGATAGCAACGCTTTATCAGCGTGGGAAACAACTGTGGGCTTTATCATGCCAATACCTCTGTGCACAAAACAGGAATGCATAAATGATTTTATACATTTGTTATTATTATGTTACAAGATTTTTCATTCATGCTTTATTTAAAGCATGACCGCAAACCTAAAATTATCAAGCTGATTTTTATAGAGTTTTGTCACTAAGAGTCGCTTCAAACACCAGAACTCATTAGCCGAAAGTATGAGAAAGCGCCTGTTTTGCTCTATTAAACTGGAACGTAGGTTTTTTAATGAACTGTCCGACGAGACTGGGGTGATAACGCCATTGTGTATCGAATAGCCCTAAAACTTCTGGGTTACCATATTTTGAGAGACATAAAGAGTGGAACCGATTGTAGCGGCCACGTAATGACTCTACTCTTTCGACAATCTCCTGTTCCTGCTTAGGTGCGATGAAATCGGAGATCACCAGCAAATCGGCATTTTTGTATTGCTCACCTTGCATCAGTTCCACAGCGTGATTCAAGACCTTTCCAAGATCGGTTCCGCCTTTAAAGGTATAAGACAAAAAGTCACTCGCTTCTTTCAGTCCAGCCGTCCCTGTTAAGTCATAACTAATGAACGTGGAGGAGAACAATATGACGTGGCACTCGCGTTGTTGTTGTGCGGCCATTTTCATTAGTGAATACGCGATAGCTTTCGCTGATTTTTCCGGAGCACCCTGCATTGAACCTGAGACGTCTATCGCGATAAGCATAGGGCCTTTCTCCTTGTCTGCTTCACCCGTCGCTGTTTTAGGTGAATGTAATTGACGAACCGTACGTTGTTTACCTTCTGATTTGTAGGTTAGCAGTCGTTTTTCCACCAAGTGTTGATAGAAAATGGTTTCCAATTCTGGGTAGGCCAAATACATGGTCTCATTAGGAAGAAGATTGTTGATGTCGTTACTTTCGTGGATACCCACAATATCATCTGTCGCAAAGTCCGTTTTCTCTTCAACGACCACTTCATCGTGGCTCAATGCTTTATTTAGCTCTGGAGCATCCACTTCTTCTGCCATACGTCCTAGTTTGTCGGCAATATGTTTCAGCTCTTGATTATTCTCAAGGTACTCTGCCGTACGTTCTATGTGTCGCCAATCCTGCTTTGTTAGTTCTGCTCCTGCCAAATCCCAAAGCCTTCCCAATTTGCCCTGTTCGCCACCTTTTTGCAGGTTCTCCATATCTTTTAACGTATCGATTTTCTGATACATCTGTTTTAAGAATTTAGACTTCTGCTGGTCAACCGTTTGTTGTTGTTTCGATTCAACGGCCTGTTTTAAGCTTTCATACCACTGCTTACAAAACTGACGGGCAAACAGTGATCGTGGAAAAGCATCGATATCGCTCGCTAACTGACGAGCTTTAGGAAGGAAATGCGAATCTTCAGGGAGCTGCTCAATCAATTGACTTAATTGATCATCAAACTCTTGCTCCGTTAGATAGACTGCACGTTGATAAAGTTCGAGTTCAGATTGCAGAGACTCGGTATCTTGACCTTTGACGAGCTTGCGTTTAACAGATTTAGACCATTTGGCCATTGATGCTGTTAAGCTTTGCTTAAGTCCCTCATCGCTTCCCATCGCCAACAGGTCTGTTTGCTGCATGATGTCTCTAACCGCAGAATCAATAATTCCTGACTCTGCTACCATCATCGCCAAATTTAGACTGTCCGCACCAAGCATTTCGTTACCTATAAATAAACTTCACAACCGTGTAGACCTCTTGATATACCTAAATTTTTCATTGCATTACAGGTAAGAAACCCTAGTTTTCATTTTCGATCGCCATTTAATAAAACGTTCCCCTTATTATCCATCGACTTTTATGTCACGTTATGGTCATATTGAACCGTGATTACGTAAACCTTCTACGTACTTTATATCTAGCCATCAACGGATGATTTTATGGCCCAAAGAACAATTCATCAGTGGAAATCCATTGCCCTCGTAGAAGAAGACATTGAATTACCAAATCAGAAAAGCATTACGCACACGACAATTAAGCACCCAGGAGCTGCGGTCATCCTTCCTGTTACCGAGTCCGGCGATATCCTGCTATTAAATCAATATCGGCCCTCACTTAAGAAGTGGCTTTTAGAGCTTCCTGCAGGGACGATGGAACTGGGTGAAAATGCTGAAAATTGCGCACACAGAGAACTGATTGAAGAAACGGGCTTCGAAGCTGGTAGTATGATTTCTCTAGGACAGGTGACACCACTCGCTGGCTTTTGCGACGAGATACAGCATCTGTATATTGCAAAATCACTCAAACCGAATCGCAGCTTAGAATGCGATGATGATGAAATTATTGAATTAGTGACAATGTCACTAACGGAATTACAACAAAAAATAATCGATGGTGGCATCACGGATGCCAAAACAATAGCGTGCTTAAGCAAAGCCACGCTATGTGGATACATTTAGGAGAGTATCAATGGATTTTCGCTCAGACACAGTGACCCAACCTACCCCAGCTATGCGTGAAGCAATGGCCAATGCACCTGTCGGTGACGATGTTTACGGGGATGACCCAACGGTCAACGAATTAGAACAATGGGCAGCAGAGCGACATGGTTTCGAAGCGGCGCTGTTCACAACATCTGGTACTCAGGCAAACCTGCTTGGTTTAATGGCACATTGCCAACGCGGCGATGAATACCTGTGTGGCCAGCAGGCTCACAACTATAAATATGAGGCTGGCGGTGCAGCAGTACTCGGCTCAATTCAGCCTCAGCCTATTGAGAATAACCCAGACGGTACACTTGATTTTTCTAAGTTGAAAGCCGCGATAAAACCGGACGATAGCCACTTCGCACGCACTAAATTGTTAAGCCTTGAAAACACTATCAACGGTAAAGTTCTACCTTTGTCATATTTGGCAGAAGCAAGGAAGTTTGTTGATGAAAACGGACTGAAACTGCATCTAGACGGCGCTCGAGTATACAACGCGGCCGTGGCATTAGATGTGGACGTAAAAGAAATTGCTCAGCATTTTGATTCTATGACAATCTGTCTTTCAAAAGGCTTAGCGGCTCCTATTGGTTCCTTACTTCTTGGTTCTAAAGCGTTTATCGAACGTGCAAGACGACTGCGTAAAATGGTTGGCGGTGGTATGCGCCAAGCTGGTATTTTAGCCGCGGCAGGAAAACTTGCGTTAACAGAACAAGTCGATCAGTTGAAACTTGATCACGCTAATGCCAAAAAACTCGCACTTGGTCTAAATGACATTTCTGGATTTAGTGTAAACGCCGATTTTGTCCAAACGAACATTGTTTTTGCTAAGCTCGATGAATCGGTAAAGATTGATGCTATTGCAGAATCGTTAGCTAAAGACGGCATTACAATTACCCCAGGTAATCCGATTCGATTCGTAACTCACAAGGATATTTCGAGTGATGACATTGACACATTGCTTCAGAAAGTTAGAGAGTTAGTTGGATAATTGTTTCGACCCATCCAACATTAGTTAGGAGAACGTCAGGTTCTCCTTTTTTTGTGTCACAAATTCAGCTTGGGAAGTAATAATTTCTTGAGGTTAACCTAAGGTGAAGCATTACGATTTTGCTAAACGGAGCTAGAGTACATTCTTATGAAAAACAATATACTTACCGTGATAGCTTTGATGGCTATTTCATCGGTTGCTGATGCTAACGAATTCGGAAATCCAGAACTAGGTGAAATGAAAGCGCCAAGCTGTGTGTTCTGTCATAACCCTAATGGAGCTCCCTCTCAAGCTAACTACCCAAACCTCAACGGGCAAAACTCGCTTTATCTGTTTAATGCTATGAAAGCGTATCAAAATGACGAGCGCCAAGGCGAGATGGCAGAACTTATGAAGGCTCAGCTTCAAAACTTAACGGAAGAAGACTTGAAAGATATTGCTGCGTTCTATTCAACTATCGATTAGCAGAGTATTTATCCTCTGTTCAATCGCACTTATAGCCATAGACACTGTAAGAGGCACATGTGCTTGATAAGGGTGTAAGGAGTAAATAGGATTAGGTTTCGTCTTCTCTATTTCAGCAACTGGTTTTATTGCCATGCTTTCACCAAGTAGAAATTCAGGAACCAAGCCTATACCAAACCCTCTCTCGATTAGGCGAATAGCATCGTAGATCGTGTTGACACGGTGTGCTGGAACAAACGTTAACTCTTGTTCCGTATTTAATTCTCGATGATGTATTTGCGCTGGTTGCCAATGTTGAGCCACATATTGGCACGATGTTATATCTACTTCATTGTTTTTCGATTGGCATAGGACGTCAGAAAACTGACCAAGTTTCCTTTGTTTTAGATTGGAATCTCCAGATGCGCCTACACGAATCGCTAGATCAATATCCTGCTGAATTATGTCCACGTGGTCATCGTCACTTACTAAGTTCAGCGTCACATCAGAAAAATCATTAAAAGTATCAGCGAGCGCAGGTATGACAATACTCTGCATCAACGCGTGTGGCGCTGTCACCGATAGTCTTCCTGATGGCGTGTTCATCGACTCTGATGCCTCAATCCACGCAGATTCTGCATGCTCTTGCATGAGAGCGCATTGATGGTAAAAACGCTCTCCGGTAGAAGTCAGCATCTGCTTGCGCGTCGTGCGTTTTAGTAAGCTCGTATTCAACTCATTTTCTAACTGTTTTAGCGCTGAACTAACTACAGATTTAGACACACCGAGTTTATCAGCCGCTTTGGTTATTGAGCCACTTTCAATGATTTGTACATAGATAGACATTAAACGTAGTTTATTCACAATAAGCTCTCTTAATTGTTCTCTTTAACAGAACATACCTTTCCAATTAGTTTGTTTTTCATCGTCAATACTATCTCTATGATTAACTCAAACACAACCCAAATTAAAAGGTATGACGATGACTCAATCAGCTTTAGAACGCTCAAAAACTGGAATTTCCGCATGGCAAGTTGCATTTAACAATCAGGATGCCGCTGGCTGCGCGGCACAATACGCCGAAGACGCTGTAATGGTAGCGAAACCTTTTGGTACATTTGAAGGTCGAGAGGCAATACAGGCATTCTGGCAAAACATTATTGATCAAGGATTTAAAGACGTTGATTACACCAATACTAAATGGGAAAAGGCTGGAGAAACGTCATACATTTTGACCTCAGACTGGACAATGAATAACGCCTTCGGAGTTGTTCATAAAGAACTATGGGAAATTCAAACCGATGGTGCGTCTCGGTTAACTTATGATGAGTTTGAAGTGCTTGGTGAGAGGTAGACTATCCTGCTTTAGTCATTTATTAGTACGCCCCGTTATACACGGGGCTTAGTATTAAATTGACTTAGATAATCAAAAATGGACATTTTTAGCCACTAACATACACCCAATGACTAATAAAAAGATATGTACGATTCGGTGATAGTCAATTTTGTATTTGTGTAAAAGATGATAGCCGATCATCCCGCCAGTTAAACCAATGACAAACGCTGGCATTGCCGACATCACCAAAGACAACACTTCTTCAGTTATCAAACCTTCATTCCAAAAACTCACGTTGGCACCAATCATTTGCAACATAAAGAAGAAAGCCAATGTCGATTTGGTTTGATCGGCCGTCCAAGGCTGCATCGATGTATACGCAATCACAGGAGGACCCGATTCACCTACGCTAGCACCTAAAACACCTGAAGTGAAACCTGCCCCTACTGTTACCGGAACAGAAGTCTTTTTAAACAAAGGCTTAGTTGAGCGTAGAGAATGTAAACTTGAAGCAACTAACACAATTCCCATAGTCAAAAGAATGTACTGGGAAGGCATCGTTGCCAGTAACTTAGCACCAACAAAAGACGCAGGTACCGAACCGGCAAATAGAATCAATCCTGTTTGGCGTTGTATTGAATGGCGCATTTTCCAAACGATTGGCAAGGTAACTAACCAGCCAAAAATACCAGCAATTGGGACTGCTGTTTGAGCTCCAACAATGAATGAAAGCAACGGAACCGACACTAACGCTGAGCCGAATCCCGTTAACCCCTGTGTGAAACCCGCTAATGCAATGATCAACGAAACGAGTATTAAAGTGGTGTCCATATGTCCTGTTATTCAGCCGTTAAAAGTTCTTCACACTATAGACTCATGAAATTTAATAACCATTACTCGTGTCACATTTTGTTGTTTTATGTACATTTAGATTCGTTAGTGTGACTATTTTCTCAGAACAAGACGTCCATCTCCTTATAATGACCATATCCATACAGTTTTGAACAAAATGCTCACTCAAAAGCGTCTATAAGACTGAAGGTGTTTTTAAGAGGCTCTCATCCGAATCAGCCTTCCCTTCAGATCCTTGTAGATAAACCGTGGTAGCGGATAAACACGAGCAATCATCGACCTTCAACAGGGACGCCTTCAAAGAAGTATCGATTTGAAACTGTTAACGAATTCATCGTATTTAAATTTATGAGGTAAACAATGGATCACTTCCAGTTAGAGTCGGAGCAGTTATTTGAAACGCAGGCTCATCAGCACACGTCAGCAAGGGGAATCGAAGAGTTTGATAAGGTTTATGGGTTAGGATACCAAGTGGATCATGCCGATTGGTCCCCTTTCCCGCGAGTTAATCAATTAAGACAAACCTTCCTAGATAGGTCGTATGACATCGACGTTGAACGTCTTCGTCTTGTAACCGAATCATATCGAGAGAATGAAACCTTACCACGTATCCTGCAGACTGCTTTCGCTTTCCAGAACATACTCCATAACTGCACACTGCACGTTTATGATGACGAACTAATCCTAGGAGAGATTGCTGCTCCAGCAAAAGCCTCACCTATTTATCCTGAATTCTCCGTTGACTGGATCATTGACGAAATCCTTCACTCTCCTTTTGAAGAACGAAGTAACGACCAATTTTATATACGCAATGAGCAGGATAAAAACGAAATTTTGGAGTTATGCGCATACTGGAAAGGCAAAACGGCCAATGAGATCATTACGGCCCACCTTGATGACGACCAAAAGAAAGGCTCACATATGGGTGAAAAAGTCTTCCAGACCAACAATTACCATTTTGCAGGCATTGGACATTTTGCTATGGACTTCACCAAGCTAATGACGCTTGGTTATGACGGGGTTATCTTGCAGGCCAATTCCGCATTAAAGAAATTGTCGAAACAAGACCCCGACTATAGCGATAAACGAGATTATTACAAAGCGACCATTGTATGTTTAGAAGCGGCTAAGCACTATATTACAAGGTACGCGCAGTTAACGTCTAAAATGGCGGAACATGAAACTGACGCTAAACGCAAACAAGAACTGTACACCATGTCTCTCAACTGTCAGCAAATCGCAGGTGGTGCTCCAAAGTCTTTCTGGCAAGCTATTCAGTTATTCAATTTTGCCGTTACTTTGACCCAAATTGAGGGAAATGGTCACTCTATCTCTTATGGTCGTATGGACCAATGGTTACTTCCCTTCTACCAAAAAGATGTCAATGAACGTGCCGTATCAAAGTCGTTTATCCTAGAGCTCATTGAAGTGCTTTACGTCAAAATGAACAACCCAACTAAGCTCAAAGATAAAGGCACAGTAAAAGTTCGCAATGGTCGAGGTTTTGGTGGAGAAAGCTTAACTCTGGGTGGAGTAGACTCAGAAGGTGAAGACGCCACCAACGACCTAACAATGTTAATGTTGGAAGCATCAGCCCATACTCGAATGATGAACCCTTGGGTCTGCGTTCGAATGCACGAGAAAACACCGTACGAACTCAAGATTAAGACGATTGAATGCATTAGAGCCGGTTACGGTCACCCTAAATTGTTCAATGATACCCCAGCGATAAAAGCCATGTTAGGTAAAGGGGTGTCTTTAGCTGAGGCGAGAAATTACGCTGTAGTTGGCTGCGTTGAACCTACAATCCCCGGCAAAGAGTATGGTTGGTTGGACGCCGGCTACGTGAATACCGCAAAAATGATGGAAATGGTCATCAATGGTGGACGAATTCTTTCAGGACCAAATGCCGGCCAGCAATTGGGGCCAGATACTGGCAGTTTAGAAACTTACGCAACATTTGAACAAGTTCTCGAAAGTGTCGATAAGCAGTTTGCGTACTGGTGCGATCAATTATGTAGCTGCTTAAATGTCACCGACAAAATTCATCGTATGGTCAAACCCACTCCCTATATCTCAGCGTTTTTTGAAGGTTGTATCGAAACCGGACGAGATATGACATTTGGTGGTGTGAAATATAATGGTACTGCTCCGCAGGCTGCTGGAGTAGCCACTTGCGCCGATTCTCTCTCTACCATTAAGAAGTTAGTATTTGATGACAAGAAGTACACGGGTAAACAACTGCTTGATGCTGTGAAGAATAATTGGGTTGGTTATGAAAAGCTGTACGCACTCGTCAATAGCTCCAAGATCCCCCATTATGGCAACGACAACGATGAAGCCGATGAGCTATTCACCTTTATGTTTGAATGCTATTGCCGTCATATCAAAGGACGCATCAACCCTAGAGGCGGAAAGTTTAGTCCAGGCGTATACACCGTCAATGCGAATGTTGGTATGGGCTTATACACCAATGCGTCGTTAGATGGTCGCAAAAATGAAGAACCTATCTCTGATAACATGGGACCTGTCCATACCGCAGGCGGTTCGCACGATACGCAAGGCCCGACCGCTATCGTCAACTCCGTCACTAAGGTAGACCACAGCTTGGCAACCAATGGCACTCTACTCAATTTACGTTTTCCAGAAGACGCCGTTTCAGGTATTGAAGGAAGAGATATTCTTGTCAGTTTTATCGACGAATACATCTCCAAACAAGGCATGCACGTGCAGTTTAATATTATGAGTTCGGACAAAATGCGCGCCGCTCAGAAAAATCCTGAGCTATACAGAGACATGTTAGTGCGAGTAGCAGGATACAGTGCGTATTTCGTGGAACTTGGGAAACCTTTGCAAGACGACTTAATTCAACGCACCGAGCTTAGGTTCTAACAAATAACCTAATACAACTACTGTCAAGCTGGGCATTCAACGCCCAGCTTCTAACTTAATTGAGGTTATTTGTGTCAAACCAAGCCACCGTATTGAATGTACAGCGTTTCACACTCCACGACGGTCCAGGGATCCGAACTGAATTCTTCCTTAAAGGATGTCCTCTACGATGTGATTGGTGTGGAAACCCGGAGAGTTTTAATCGCAGAATAGAAGTTGGGGTCTACCATAACCAGTGCATCTCACGTGAGCACTGCGGAACGTGTTTAGAGGTTTGTCCATCGCCCAATATGTTGACGTTTTCCGATGATTATCTGTTTGAGGTCAAACGTGATCTTTGCTCTTCCTGTATGGCTTGCTCTGACGACTGTCCTGCAGAAGCAATCAAACAATGGGGCAGTTTCATGACTTTGGATGAGTGTATGAAGACTATCCGCAAAGACATAGGCTTTTATCAACGATCAGGCGGAGGTGTAACTGTGTCTGGTGGAGAGCCCCTTTTACAGAGCAACTTTGTATTGGAGATGTTTAGGTTATGCAAACAAGAAAACATCCACACTTGTTTAGAGTCGAGTTTCTTTGCTAACTGGAACCGAATAGAAAAGCTCCTTCCCTATACCGATCTATTTATCTCCGATATTAAGCTACTAGATAGCCAGCGCCACAAAGCGCACACCGGAGTTGATAATCGCAAAATCCTCAATAATCTTAGAGCATTGAGTAAAACTGAAAAGCCCATCATATTGAGAATCCCAGTTATCCCGTCCATCAACGATGACGATGAGAATATTGCCGCGACCGCCGATTTCATTATTAATGAGCTCAACGGACGCGTACAAACGCTGCAGTTACTTAGCTTTATGCGCTTAGGGGAAGAGAAATACCGCTCATTAGGGTTGCCATACAAGATGGCCGACCTAGTCTTTGACCGTGACAGCTTTCAACTAAGGGTAAATCAAATTGCCGACTACTTTAATCGCCTAGGCATCCATTGTACGGTTGGAACCAAAAACGCCAGCCTGAAATGCGCAAATTAGAATCCATCAAGATTAAGAGGCACTTCTTTACCTAGCCAATATGCATAAGTGGTGTGATCAATAAGGTCATCGCCAGTGTCGGCGTGTACTAAAACACTGAGTTCGCCTCTAACACTATCAAGCCAAGGGATAAGTGCATCAAAGTCTTCACGAAAGAACAAAATCTGGAAGCTCCATTTCGTATGAGGCCCAACAGGCTTTTGATGTACTCTTCCGACATGCAGACCAAATTTTTCTGTAATGGTTTCACTTAACACGGTAGCCATTTCTAAAGAAGATTGATCAAAGTAGACGTGTGCATGGTATTTATCGTGAAGGTTTTTGGGGGGTTGAGGTGATGTCATGGGGTTACTTTGCGATAAAATTGCGTGAGGAAATAGTGGCGGGATTGTAACTGATATCTATCTGAAAAATAAGGGAAGAAGTTAAATTCTTACCCTTATTTTCTTTGAAGTAAATTAGCGCTTTTTACCACGATTGGCATGAATCTTAAGCTTGGCTTTCATCTTACGTTTATCCGCCCCTCGACCTTTACGGCGAGGTGCACGATCAGGTTCGACTTCAGAGGCCGGACTTGGTTCAAAGCCTGCCAACCACTCTTGTGGTAATCGCGTATCTAGCAAACGCTCTATTGCTTCTAGAAGATACTGCTCATCGTGACTCATTAACGATACTGCAAAACCTGCATGCCCCGCTCGACCTGTTCGTCCAATACGATGGATATAGTCTTCCGCTTTATACGGCAGCTCAAAGTTCACAACTTGCTCCAGCTGCTGAATATCTAGTCCACGAGCCGCAACATCCGTTGCAATCAATGCTCGTACTTTTCCGGATTTAAAATCATCCAACGCTTTTTGACGCGCTCCTTGGCTCTTATCACCATTGATCGAAACCGCATTGATGCCATCGAGCTTAAGCTCTTTTGCGAGTGCATCACTACCCTGTTTTGTTTTGGTAAACACCAATACCTGTTGCCAATTGCGGGAACCAATTAAGTACGCCAGCAGCTCGTGTTTACGTTTTTTGTCGACGGGATAAACCATCTGTTTTACGGTATCTGCCGTCGAGTTCGCTGGGGTGACTTGAACTTCGATGGGCTCATTCATAATACGATGCGCTAGCGTTTTGATACGCTGTTCAAATGTTGCTGAGAACATCATATTTTGGCGCTCTTTTGGTAAGCGCTTGAGAATACGATTCAAGTCTGGCATGAATCCCATATCTAACATACGGTCAGCTTCGTCCAAGATTAGATATTCGCATTCAGATAAAGTGATATTGCGGTTATGTTGGTGATCCAAAAGGCGTCCTGGTGTTGCTACCAAGATATCAGCACCACCAATTAGGTTTTTAGTTTGTACGCCCATACTTGTGCCACCGTAAGCAACAACTACTTTAAGTCCAGTGTCTTTTGCTAACGGTACTAAGCTATCAAACACCTGTTGTGCAAGTTCTCTTGTTGGTGTGAGTACTAAAGAGCGAATAACTTTTGAGTTAGACTCTCGAACCTTAGGTTCTTGAGCAATTTTGTGAATCAAAGGAAGCCCAAACGCCGCAGTTTTTCCCGTGCCTGTTTGTGCTCCGGCTAAGATATCTTTGCCATCAAGAACATGTGGAATAGCACGTGCTTGAATAGGTGTTGGCGACTCATAGTTCAAGGCAGCTAGGTTTTGATGAATTGTTCTACTAAAAGCAAAAGAATCAAACGAAGTCACGTCTTCGGAAGCATCAAGTAAAGTCTTGTCTGTCATAAATTCGCCAACAGGTATTATTTAGGGGTCGCGAGTGTATCAGATAACACGACATTGGTTAACGCCATTATTAACTTAGTTCATCAATCATTACTTGAACGGTGTACAACTGCTACTACCGAGCAGATATACCAAAGCTTTGCTTTCAGCTTGCTACTTAGACTAAATGTTTCTTGGGGCAAACATGATAATTGCCATACCAAGTAATGCGACTGATACGCCGACAATATCCCACATAGTTGGACGAATGCCGTCTACAAGCCAAAGCCACAAGATTGCAACGAAAATATAAACGCCACCGTACGCGGCGTACACCCTGCCAGCCGCTGTAGGGTGCAAGGAAAGAAGCCAGGCGAACAAACCAAGGCAAATCGCAGCAGGGACAAGCAACCAAATCGACTTCCCTTCTTTTAACCACAAGTAAGGCAGATAGCAACCTAATATCTCCGCCACTGCAGTGACGAAGAACAGCCCCATTGTTTTTAGTTCAGGCATGTAAAGTATCCAATAACTGGATGGAGGCAGCGTTTTCCACAACTGTCACACCCTGACTAACAAGATGCTCAATGACTTCCTGCACATTGTCAGGAAATACGGCACGCGTCGAAGCCGAATTCAGAATAACGTCAAAGCCTGCATCGACGAGCTGTTCAACAGACTTTTTCACACAGAAGTCTAGAGCCAAGCCACCAACAATCACATTCTTAACCCGTTTAGATTGTAAAAACTCAATCCCTCCCGTTGATAATGTATCAGCTTGGTCGTGATAAAATGCACCATAAGGATGAGCATCTGGGTCGATGCCTTTATTAATTTGAAAATCATAGTCACGAATCGCTGGCAGTCCAGGCAGCAACTCCACGCCTTCCGTTCCCACCACACAGTGAGGATTCCATTTGATGTCGACCTCAGGCAGTCCAACGGGTTCCAGCATACGCTCCGGCGTTTCCGCCTCCCAAGCGGCACCAGGAGGGTGCATATCTCGAGAAACCAGTTTTAACGCAGCTTTACTATGATTGTTTACCAACTCTGCAACAATCTCTAACGCGCCTTGCACTGGCAATTCATCAGGACACAGCTCGCTAAATCCTTTTTGAGGGTCCACATCAATGGACGCAGTTTGGGATTTAAAGAGTTGTATAGTGGTCAAAGACATGGTGACTTCCTTCACGATTCGTCTAGGGTTTAATCGGTAATACTCTCTATCATACTTAAGTAAATAGATAACACACGTCCTTTACGAATAGCGTCTTCACCCAACAGGGTATTTGACAATTTTCTCAGCCTTATCTAGAGTGCCACTTCTTTATCAATCCTAGTAACACAGTAGGAATGCCGGATGTCAGGCTCACTTTTCAACGATCGTATTATTCAAAGCGCACTCGACCTAGACGTATACAAAATCAATATGATGTTTGCAGCGTTCACGCATTATCCGCAGACTCGCGTGCGTTACGAACTTATTGTTCGATCGAATGAAGATTTATCAGACCTCCAACCCCTTATTGAAAAAGAGATAAACGCTCTTTCAGGCTGTCGATTTACGACCGAAGATATTGCTTATTTAACAACCCAAGCGCCCTATCTCAATGACAACTTCCTCACTTATCTGTCTGACTTCGCATTTGCTCCTAAGCACCAAGTGAAGGTATCTAAGACTGATGAGCAGCTTAGTGTTTCCATTACCGGCATTTGGCACGAAACCATTCTTTACGAAACCTTGGTGATGAGCATTATCTCAGAGCTGCGCAGTCGCCAACGTTGGAACGCAATACCTTACTCTCAGTTCACGACTACGCTTGAACAAAAAGTCGATGCAATAAAATCCGAACTGAAGAAACGTTCCATTGAAAATTTTCAGTTTTCTGAAATGGGTAGCCGTCGTCGATTTAGCGCGCCGGTTCAACGCGAGGTGGTGAACTACTTCCAGCAACATGCTCCTGCACTAATGAGTGGCACAAGCAACTATCAATTAGCAAAAGATCTAGACCTTACGCCAATTGGTACCGTGGCACATGAATGGTTTATGGCGCATCAAGCACTAGTGGAACCAGAGAAGTCGCAACAAGTTGCTCTAGACCTTTGGCAGTCTACGTTTAATGGAAAACTTGGTATTGCGCTTACTGATACGATTGGTATTGATGCCTTTCTAAAGGACTTCAATGTAGAGCGAGCCAATGACTACGCTGGCGTGCGTCATGATTCAGGCAATCCTTTTGAATGGGGTGACAAGATGATCGCGCATTACCAATCCCTTGGTATCGATCCAATGTCAAAAATCTTAATTTTCACCGACGGACTAAACTTTTCGGATGCACTCGACATATGTGAGTACTTCGCTGGCCGTGCAAATATCAGCTTTGGCATAGGTACATTTCTAGCCAATGACATGGGCAAATGGCAACAAGACTCTGTGCAATACCAACCCCTGTCTATTGTCGTCAAAATGGCTGAATGCAACGGTCGTCCTGTTGCTAAAATCAGTGACGAGCCAGAAAAAGCTATGTGCGAAGATGAAGAATTTTTAGCTGAATTAAAGAAAAGCTTCGGTGTACAAAGCAAATATGCGGCGTAAGCTCACACGTTCAACCACGCCGCTATTTCCATCCTTGAAGCCACTTTTCGCTGTCTTTTAACTCTGTCCAATCAATCGGATATTCGTTACGAGACAGCACGGCTTCAAGCTTGCACGACATGACTGTCCCATCCTCTTCAAACTCGACTTCTGACACCAGAAAGTGCTTTTCTCTATTAAGCGGTTTAATCGCCGTCCATTTGCTGT
This sequence comes from Vibrio sp. McD22-P3, assembly GCF_021568915.1. Taxonomy (NCBI): domain Bacteria; kingdom Pseudomonadati; phylum Pseudomonadota; class Gammaproteobacteria; order Vibrionales; family Vibrionaceae; genus Vibrio; species Vibrio sp. McD22-P3. The sequence continues at coordinate 145,171 of NZ_JAKGTN010000010.1, read as the reverse complement.
TTCGTAACTTAGCTGGATTAATACGATTCATTTCAAACCCATAACCATCTGTTTATCATTAGAATTTCTTCTACGCGTCAGGTATAGATTAAGTTCAAACAAGACAAACATAGTTCGCCAAATCGTCAGAAAATCTTCCCGATCTTAATCGCTTGCTCAAGAACCTCGGGATAGAGTTCAGCGAAAAAGTCTGAAAACTCTTGATAATTCTGTTCTAGTTGCACTCCACAATCAGCAAGAGGTGTCATGCGCATACTTCTAAGTGACATTCGCTCTAAGGCGTACTGTATGTTTTCTAGTTCACTGTATGACTCTAACCAACGTCCTTGCCACATATGAGAAGTCATATTGATAAAACGCTCTGGTAATACTTCTTCAGTAGACGTAATCTTTGCTTCTGCACTATCAACAAATTCTTGCAGGGTTTGATGGTGGTAATCATGCCATCGCTTAGCTAGACAATGGTCCCAAAACATATCCATGGCGATAGGCGCAAATCGTTTTAGGTCTGGATCGAAACGCTGTTTACACAGTTTGATGATGGCATGGTTGTCGGTATAAGAGTCGACAAAACGGTGCAGCCTGATCCCTTGGCTAACATCAGAATTATAGAGCTTTGAGGGGTCCCCCTTAACAAAGTCTCCAAGTAAGTTGCCTAGTAGACTGCTCTGACAGTGATCCGCAATGTGCAGGTGTGCTAAGAAATTCATAACTCTCCATTATTAGTCGTTTGCTACATTGTGGTGACTGTTATCCAAACGGTCAGATCCCACACTCACTCATAGCATCGTATGCGCCAAGTGTAAATCTGACGAAACACTCAATAAAAATCTTATATCAGCCATCAACTCGACACCACCCTGCCGTCACAATTAAACTCGCGCCTCTTACATTTGTGAAGTTCCACGAAGGATCGTTTGCACTGTAGATATCATTTTTATTTTCAAAGGAAGTGTCTTTATGGACAAAGATCATAGCCTTAGAGAGAACCTACTCGCTCTCACTCTTGGCAGCGCACTGGTATCACTTGGCGTTATTTTTTTCAACCAAGTGGGGCTACTGACCGGTGGCACTGCGGGACTCGCGCTGTTTATCACTAAAGTGACCGCTCTCAGTTTTGGTCAAGTGTTCTTTATGCTTAACCTACCGTTCTACATTCTTTCGGTAACCCGAATGGGATGGCAGTTCACCATCAATACTTTTATTGCCGTGAGTATCGTTTCATTCGCGGTAGACCATCTTCACCACGTCATTCAGATCGCACACATTGAACCAATCTATGCTGCGTTGATTGGTGGTGGACTCATTGGAATGGGCATGTTGGTCATTTTCCGTCATAAAATGAGTTTAGGTGGGTTTAATATTCTCGCTCTGTTCTTGCAAGAGCGCTTCGGCATACGAGCAGGCAAAGTTCAAATGGCACTAGACTGCACTATTGTGGTTCTGTCACTGTTTGTAGTCGATTTCTACCTCATCGCTCTATCCGTTGTCGGAGCCATTGCAACTAACCTAATTTTAGCGATGAATCACAAGCCAGGACGTTATCAGCCTGTCGCAGCCAACTCTTAAAAGTAGACCTCTACAGGCATACCTTGAATCAGTTCTTCTCTAGGTGGAACTGGTTCATCGATGGTCAATACTACTTCCAACAGAGCTTGCTGGCCCTCAAAAGGCTTGGATAATTGAATCGGTAGTTTTGAGGCAAGTTCTGTAGGGCTAGATACGTGAGCATTAAGTCTCTCTCCGTTCGGTAATTTAACGGTTACTTTGCTCGAAACCTTCGCCTTATCAATGTGTTTTGAATCTAAGTAAGCGATGACTTTAACCTGATCAGTATCTGGCGCAATCGTGATTAACTCCATATGCGCTTCAAACCGCTCCCCTCTTTTTGCAATAACGTCTATCACATGTCCATCAAATGGTGCAGAAATAAGTAGAGCGCGTTTTTGACTCTGTTTGCGATTTAACTCTTGTTTAAGTTGACGAATAATATTGGTAATCGAACCAACATATTGTTCGTCAGCTTCCTCCAACTTCGCGAGAGCCAGTTCTAGCGAAGCTTTGGATTTAAGTGACTGTGCTGAATAATAATTGTTTAAAACAGAAGCATAATCCCCGGTACTGACTAATCCTTCATTATTAAACTTCTGAAATTCACTCTTTATTTTTTCAATTTCGTTTAGGTTTTTCTGTGCTTCCATTTCCGATAAAGCATACATACTCGAAAGGTCTTTTCCTCTGCGTTGAGCATAGCTCTCTAACTCATCAATCTGCCCTTGTAAAAAACTGATTTCATCGTCCAACACTCTATTTTGTAACTGAAGTAAAAACTGTCCCTGCGAAAAACTATCACCAACTTCAAAGAATAGACTCTCAACTACGCTCTCTTGCGGCGCGCTAATAGAAACCGGCTCATAGCTCACGACACCTTGAGCTATAGTAAAAACCTGCGGCTTCACTAGATAATACAGAGCCACCGCAACGGGGAAAATAACTATCGCCAGCAACGCAAACCAGCGAAGCCTATAACCCGTTCGCTTAGCTTCTCCATAGGCAACGTTCATCCCACGTTCTTTTTGTGGCGATTTTTGTTTATTCATTTGAAATGTAACTTTCAAAATCTCTTACCTCTCTTTAGTACCCACCAAGGTGCCATACTCGACTCCTCGTGAGAGCGTCGCACTGTTTCGTTGATAATTGAAAAAGCTGTCACAAATCGAGAAAAGACAGCGTATATCGGATAGAAGACTAGCCAACCAGCAAGGCTAACATCACTTTTTTTTCTCTCGGATATTAAGCATAGGTAAACCGTAAATTTAACTACGACAAAGCCTAGATAAATCCCGTACACGATAAAGGATACTGACGCAAAAAATAAAATTGGGTAGCTAGCAAAAATGTAGCTTGTGAATAGCACGATGAAAATAGGTAACAGGACGTTTTGAAGAACACCATAAACCATCGTATAAAGAAATACAGGCCAGCCGAGTAACCGTGGTGTTAATCCCTTGATATGTTTTCGAAGATACAGAAATAACAAGTCACCATCCCAACGCAGTCGTTGCAGTACAAAGTCCCTTAATGTATCGGGAGCATCTGTGTGCCCAACTGCATGAGGCGTAAAAGCGAGCTTTGACTGTTGGTAACGACGTTTGTACTGTTTGAGGCGCATGGTCAAATCTAAATCTTCAGCAGTATGAGTGTCCCACCCACCAACACGTTTTAACTGCTTCTTCCTAAACGCACCAAATGCTCCTGAGATATTATTTAATAACCCAAATTGACTGGTGCCGGTTTTTCCTCCTTGCATTGACATCATATACTCGAGGGCTTGCATCCTAGTCAGCACGTTCTTGTCCCAATTTCTAACTCTCAATGCCCCACCACTTGCTATGACATTAGAATCGGTAAACTGACGCATCATTTTGAACGTCATATCATTATCAAAAGAGGTGTCGCCATCAACGTTGATCACAATGTCATGTTTCGCTTTATATAAGCCGGTGTTTAAGGTTGAGACTCTGCCTCCTCTCTGCCATTTAGGAATAACCCGAACTACTCTATCTTTACGCGAAGCATATTTTTCTTGAAGCTTCATTGCAGTTTGGTAGGTTTCTACATTCTGAACTGCTCCATCGACAACAGCGAGTATCTCTATATTACCTGGGTATATTTGCTCCACCAGCGTATCCACTGTGACCTCTATTCCCTTTCCTTCACCGTAGCAAGTGATGATGAAGCTAACATTGGGTGTGTGCGTGTTAACTGGCACTTTATTTTTCCAATGCCATTTAAAAATGCCTATTAATACTAAAAGTATCAAAGGCAACTCCACCATCAGAATGACAGGCAAAAACGTAATCAATAATTCTGTATTAGTGAATACTTGAGTAGAGGTTGTTTTTGCGACTGTGATTATGCCCTCAATCATTTAATTCTGACTTCCTTTCACTTAACCATTCGGAAGCAACACTTAGTTCTATGCTTGGCAATAACCAACTTTTGACTATCAAAGAAAGTAATTCTGAATCTACTTTGCCAGCAAACTCTGAAATTCTTGTTTCAATAACGGATAAAAAACTCGACTCACAATGAGGGAGAAGTATAAAGAATACATCGTCTGTGTACTGGCAACTCAAGTCCGTAGTTCTGAACAATGATTCTAACTGTTCTGAAAACGCACTGATAAACTCGATATAAGCGACATCCCCAAACTTCAAAATATAGTCATCTATGTTTTGAACTTTTATTCCAATTAAAAGATCTTGATGTTTATGTCGAAGGGAAAGTTGATTCTTCCAAGCTAAAGTTGCTTCAAAAACCGACGTCGTTACAGAGCCAGAAAGTATGATGTTACGCTTTGATTCAAGCTGATCATCTAAAAGATAGCGTTGCGCACTTTCCCCTACTGAGTAGTGATAATAGCTTCGTGATGTTAGCTCATTGATCGAATTGGTATGGTCACATGTCATACATTTTGCTACCACATCAGATTCTACAAACTCTTGATGACAGTTATTACAATCATACAGCTCTAATGGTCGGTCGTAGTCTACTCCAATATGTTTAAGCTCAGTATGACACTTTGGGCAACTCATTGTTCTTCTTGATAAGAACAGCTTGGCATCATCTACATGGCCACATGTAAAACAGTGCAATGCGTCAAAAGTTTTGATATCAATTGAATGGCACGAAGGGCAAGTATCGACAAAATTCAAGTGTCCAGACTGACAAGAGTGACAATAACGCACTCTGTCGACACATCGGTCAGCTTCTATTAAGTCAGCATCAACTAACCTATGAAGGTAGCGAAAAGGGGTTCGAACTTGGTTATGATAAATATCCAACAAGGGATAACGGTAGATGGCCGTCTCACTGATAACTTTCATCGGAGATAGTGTTCTCGCTTCATCCAGCCATAAATAAGCTAATAATTTGTCGCTCGGCTCATTGATGATTCGATTAAGCTTCTCAAAAGGCAAATGCTTTTCTTTACTAGATAACCAATCACTATCCACTAATCCATCAGACAAATAATCACTCAGGAAACTCGGCTGACAAGTAAATACTCTCCAGCTCCAACCGTAGTTAGAACGGTGTATTTGACTTAACATGCGATCTTGTTCCTCATTGTTCAGGTTTAACACACAAACAACGCCTGATTGCGCTAACAATGTTTCGTTTAGAGCAACACTCTTTAGCTCTAGAGCACTATTGCTGAGCAATTGGGGAACTTTACCTAGTACACATATCGTCATTGAATCTTATCCACATATCAGTAGCTGGCAAACTACTGTTAAAGCTAGCACAAGATTCCTATATTAATACCTTTAACAATCGCTTTAGGAATATCACTTATTTCTATTTAAACAACAAATTGGAAATAGGTTTCCAACTGTTCCCCATTCGAAGTAACATCTAACTGAAGCTGATCTCGTTCACTTCCTCCCCACCATTCTTCGCCTGTTTGATTCCTCAGATATAATTGTGTCGTCAATAACTCACTGTCTCCCTTTTTTAACTTTACGTGAATATGGGGAGGTCTAGTCGCATAAGGGACGGGGAACAAAGTGGAAAAGTTAAAGCGTCCGTTAATATCGGATTCAACAGCTCCAAAGCCGGCAAATGCTCGGTTGAACTGCTCGACATTGGGTTGTTTGGGGTGATCATAGTAACCATCACCATCACACTGCCAAATCTCTACTCGAATTCCAGCTAAAGGCTCACCTTTTGAATTTTGCACTTTACCACTCAGTTGAAAGGGCTTACCAATCAACATTGTTGAATCTAGGATAAGATTCGAACGAATGGGTATGTTCGCTACTGGATAAAACGGACCTTCAGCTTGTGATGGTGTTTTGGGGAGTGGAGTCTTAGCCAATACAGGCCAAGCAAACCATATTGAACAGACTGTTATAAATTGCCTTCTTTGCATCTCAATTCCCTCCACAATCTATAAAACAAGTGTGGCTCACATCCCACGTATTTCTAGTTTTCAGGCTAGTCGCGTTTTTTCTTGTCGCTAGTAAGGAAAAATTCCGTAGAAATATCACTCTGTCTTTTTCCGTTGATATACACTTAAATCAAGAAAAAAGGAGTTTATTCAATGATAAAGATGTTGGTATGCGATTTTGATGGAACAATCAGTGGTGGGCCTACCGATGAGTTATCAGAGTTTACTTCCTACGTTGAAGCTCAAACAGGTATGCAGTTCGTAGTCGCTACGGGGAGAACCTTTCATTCAATTAACGATGGATTAGCTCAGCATACGTTACCTAGACCTAACACTATTGTCAGTGACGTCGGTACTCAGATTCATCATAAACGTACGCTAACCCCTGACTATGACTGGCACACAAAAATGGATTGTCTATGGGATGAAGGACGAGTTTCTGCCGCGTTACATGATTGTGGCTTTTTGGGGAAACAGACACCTGAACATCAGGGCAGCTATAAGCTGACTTATGAAGGGAGATTAGACGGTAAGCAATTACAATACCTACAAGCTCTGTTTCAAGAAAATGAGCTGTATGTCGACCTCACTTACTCGCACGATTGGTTTTTAGACATCACACCAAAAGGTATAAATAAAGCAACAGCCATCCACCACTTAATGAATAAGCATAAGCTCTGTCCTTCAGAAGTTGTCGTTGCAGGCGACTCCGGCAACGATACCGCTATGCTGACCATAGCAGGGATTAACGCAATATTGGTGGCGAATCACTATCAAGAGGTCGCGCACCTTTCTTCTTTATCTCATGTCTATACGGCGAAAAATACCCATGCGCTTGGTGTACTCGAAGGGTTAAAACACTGGCAAAACAATCGATGAATGTGTAGATCCAAACAACAAAAAAGCCAGTAGTGTTAACTACTGGCCATGTTTAGCTATATTAAAGATGATTATACGTTTGCAAAATCTAGGGAACGTACTTTTTGTTTAAGTTCTGGAATCAGTGTAGAACTCGCGCTGAATTTTCTCAGCCCTAGATTCATCAATAGCTCTGTCGCTTTAACATCCCCTGCCATTTCACCACACATACTAACCGAAATACCGGCTTTGTTTGCAGATTGAATGGTCAGTTCGATAGCTTTAATAACCGCTGGTTCGAAGTAATTTACTAGCTCAGCAACTTCAGTGTTTCCTCGATCAGCCGCCATAACATATTGTGTTAGGTCATTGGTGCCAATCGAGAAGAAGTCGACCTCTGCCGCTAAGGCATCCGCGTTGAATACCGCAGCTGGTACTTCAATCATTATGCCAACAGGCAGAGTGGATTCAGGCAACCCCAACTTATCACACTGTTTAGCGATCAATGCTTTCACTGCTTTTACTTCAGCAACCGTTGCAATCATTGGAATCATCAATTGAATGTTAGGTTGTTCTGCGTAAGCTCTTAAAACTGCACGTAACTGCGTTTCAAAAAGCGCTTCATGCTTCAAACACAGACGCACGCCACGTTGACCCAAGAAAGGGTTTTCCTCTTCTGGCATCGGATATGCGGCAAGCGGCTTGTCACCACCAACATCAAGACTGCGGATCGTGATTGGCTTGTCGCCAAACGCAGCTGCAATCTCTTTGTAGACCGTATATTGTTCATCTTCTGTTGGTAGTTCTGCGCTTTCTTGGAACAAAAATTCGGTACGGAACAGGCCAACCCCTTCAGCGCCATTGGCTAACGCCGCTTCTATATCTTCAGGACCACCGATGTTAGCCAAAGCGTGAATCGAGGTACCATCTTGGGTTACTGCTTGTGATTGAGCGTTTTGTAACGCGACCTCCTGAGCCGCAAGCCATTCATGACGCTTGCTCTTTAGCTCTTCCTGTACCGCTTGAGTTGGGGCAAACCACAATAATCCACTGAAGCCATCTACTGTGATGTTATCACCTGCTTTAACCTGTTCAAGGCAACCTTGAACTTTTACTATTGCAGGAATTCCCATAGCTCTTGCCAAGATAGCACTGTGAGAGGTTTTACCGCCTTCACTTAGACAAATAGCTACCACTTTTGATTTATCAAGACCCGCCACATCCGAAGGCATTAAGTCACGAGCGAGTAAAACGCTTGGCTGCTCGATGGTTATCGCCTTCGGCTTCTCACCCGTCAATGACAGCATCACTTGACGACAAATATCATAAACGTCTGCTTCACGCTCACGCATGTATTGGCTTTCCGCAGCTTGATATTGTGCCGCTAGCGCCAACATCACGTCCATCCACGCTTGCTCAGCGATTAACTCCGCTGCAACTTTTGCTTCTGCTTGAGTCGCAATTTCAGGGTCAGCCAACATCATCGCATGCGCAGCAAAGATTTCACCATGAGGCAATTTTGCTTGAGCTTCTAAATGTTGCTTAACCTCTGCGATAGCGTGTTTAAGCTTCGCAAATTCTTGCTCTGCATTGGTAAATGTGCGTATCGGAACATTGGGCATTTCTTGGGTAAAGATGACTGCGGGAGCCGTCACGATACCGCCATTGACACTAATACCGGCCAAGGCGCCTTCAATATCGTTAGTAAGCTCGGGAGCTTGCTCCAATACCTCTTCTACTACTTCACCTTTAGCGACTTGTTCCGCTTCACCAAAGTGCTCATTGGCAAGGCTAACAAAAGCATCTAATGCGTTTTGGGCATCATCACCACTGACATAGAACGTAATCTGTTCATCACAACGAACCCCTAATTTAGCAATGCTATTTAGACTCTTCGCACTGACTTTTTGTCCTGCTTTTTCTAGATACACATCGCTAGAAAACGGCGCTAGACAACCTACGATCGCCGCAGCTGGTCGTGCGTGAATACCATGAGGGTTTTTAACCATCCATTGAAAGCTTAACGCATTCGCATCGTCGGCAGACTCGCCCACAGCGTCAGGAGTCTGCACAGTAAGCTCCTCACCTAGATGTTCTTTTTTCACATCTAAAGCACTGGAGGCTTCAGCGATTACCGCTTCAATAGATAAGCCAGCCGCCGCCGCTACGGACGCTGCCATTGTGCCTTCTACTATTGGCGCAGACACCAGCGCGACTTTGTCACGGGTCTCATCATCTAACAGTTCTAATGCCATTTCAGTACTAAGTAGCGCACTACCTAAGTCCATTAAAACTACAGCACCATCTTGGTCACATACTTCTTCAATCGCCCCCATAACGGCAATTGCATCTGTGCCGATTGGGTTCTCAGGATCATCAACTCCCGCTGCGATCGCAATATTAGCTTTGCCTTGCGTCATTTGAGTGGCCAGTTCGGCCACTCCTTCTGCTAATAGGCGGCTATGCGATACTACTACAATGCCTACCATGCTTACTTTCCTGCTATCGCCTGTCTTAGTGCTTTGATCATTAGAAGTGATGACGTCGCACCAGGATCTTGGTGACCGATGCTGCGCTCACCTAAATAGCTTGCACGGCCTTTCTTCGCTTGCATTTCAATCGTTGACGTTGCACTTTTCTCTGCAACTTCCACCATTTCATCAAGTAAATGATCAGGACTAGTACCGCCTTCTAGAGACGTTTTCATCTCGTTTAGTACAGGTAACCAAACATCACACATGGTCTTGTCGCCCTGCTCTGCTTTACCGCGAGAGATAACACCATCAACACCACTCTTAAGATCGTCAATTAACTCTTGGAAAGTCAAAGATTCACGGCTTCCTACGGACGCAGCTGTACGAATAAATAACGTGCCGTACAATGGACCACTCGCCCCGCCAACGCTAGACAGCAATGTCATACCAGTATTCTTCAAAATGGTTGAGATATTTTGTTTCTCAACTTTTGGCAAGGTTTCTTTTACTTTCTTGAAACCACGATTCATGTTTAGACCATGGTCAGCATCACCGATGTCACGGTCAAGATCAGTTAGAAAATCTTGGTTTTCTTCGTACGATACTGCGCAAAGCTCAAGCCAATTAATGATGTGTTGTTTTTCAATTTGCATATGTTATTCCTCGGCTTACCACTTCATCGCTGCTGTATCTACCGGAGCATCAAATAGCTCTAGCATCTCTGTGTCTGCTTTTAATAGCGTGATAGACACACCTTCCATATTCAGAGACGTACAGTAGTTACCCACTAGGTTACGAGCAAGACGGAAACCTTCTTTCTCACAGTTATGTACCAAACGGTTGTATACACCGTAAAGTTCCGACTCTGGAGTTGCACCAAGACCGTTCACAATAGCGATATAGTCATGATCTGTTTCAAAGTTCTCAATCGTTGACTCTACTTCGTCCCATTCACCTTCGACACGATTCCAAATACGCAGCGTGCGGCTATAAGCGATGTTTTCTTTTAGCTCAAGGAACATCTTGTCAACCAACTCGTCAGCGTTGGTGTATTTAATGCGCTCGATACCCGGTTCACCGTGGATACCAACACCAAATTCAACTTCGTCATCTGCAAGTTGGAAAGATGGTTTGCCCGCTGCTGGTACTACACATGCATCTAAAGCAACACCGAACGAACGGCAGTTATTGTTAATTCGGCGAGCGAGTTCTTCACACTGTTCTAATGAGTAACCTTTATCTGCTGCTGCACCCACGATTTTCTCGACAAGTACTGTGCCAGCAACGCCACGGCGTCCTGCGGTATATAGACTATCTTTTACCGCTACGTCATCATCAATCAACACCGAGCCAACCTTGATGCCGTCAGAATGAAGAAGCTCCACCGCTGTCTCAAAGTTCAAGACATCACCAGTATAGTTTTTAATGAAGAATAAAACGCCTTCGCCCGTGTTCACTTGGTTACCGCACTCGTACATTTGGTCAGGTGTTGGTGAGGTAAATACTTCACCTGGGCAAGCACCCGTCAACATACCCTTACCAATGAAGCCCGCATGCAATGGTTCGTGACCCGCGCCGCCACCGGAAACTAACGCCACTTGTCCTGGCGTTTCCTCATGCCACATATAACGTGGCTCGTAGTTAGCTTTTAATTGTGGGCGAGAGGCAGCAAGACCTTCCATTTGCTCTTTTACAACGTCTTCAACACTATTTATTAGCTTTTTCATACCTTGTTTCTCTTTTGTAATTTTTAATGTTCGTTTAATTGGATTTGTGTAGGTTTAGGTCCATAATATGAACAAATCCTCCCCCGACAACGAAAAGAATTTGCGTTTCATAATGAAACGTTTCCGTTTATTTATCGTTTCATTTTGAAACGCCAACGTCGCTATTTTGTCCTTTTAGTGATCTACTCCAAGATATGAGCATACTCTCCATTCTTCGCAAATCTGGCTTTGCTAGCCATGTCATAAAAACAACAAGCGCAGTGGAGAATGACTTAGTAAACGCAGCCTTGATATCTATGATGAATCCAACGTTGAAACAAAGATAACCATTAACAGAAGGTCTGAAAAAATGGACAAAATTATTATTAGCCCAAGTAAGTATGTTCAAGGTGAAAACGTATTAGGCTCTATCGCTAGCTATGTAAAAGCACTTGGTGCTAACCCACTTGCTATTGCTGATGAATTTGTAACTGGCCTTGTAGGCGACACAGTTAAAGAAAGCTTCTCTAAAGAAGATATGCCGTTGGCAATGGACCTATTTAACGGTGAATGTTCACGTGTCGAAATCGACCGCCTTACTGACATCTGCGCAACTCAAAAGAACGATGTCATCATCGGTATCGGTGGCGGTAAAACGCTAGACACCGCTAAATCAGTAGCGTTTTACACTAAGATCCCAGTTGTTGTGGTACCAACTATCGCTTCAACTGACGCACCAACAAGTGCACTAGCGGTCATCTATACACCAGAAGGTGAATTCGCTGAGTATCTGCTATTTCCTAAAAACCCAGATATGGTCGTTATGGACACCAAAGTTATCGCTGGCGCACCAGTTCGTCTTCTTGTAGCTGGTATGGGTGATGCTCTATCTACTTACTTCGAAGCACGCGCCAACATGACATCTGGCAAAGCAACAATGGCTGGTGGCGCACCAACACGCTCTGCCCAAGCACTGGCAAAACTTTGCTACGAAACGCTGCTTGAAGATGGCCTAAAAGCAAAAGTTGCCGTTGAAAATGGCGTCAGCACTACGGCTGTTGAAAACATCATCGAAGCAAACACATACCTAAGCGGTATCGGCTTTGAAAGCTCAGGTTTGGCGGCTGCGCACGCTATTCACAATGGCTTAACGAAACTTGAAGAATGTCACCACCTGTATCACGGCGAAAAAGTAGCATTTGGTACGTTGGTTCAACTTGTTCTAGAAAACGCACCAATGGAAGAGATTAACACTGTAATCAACTTCTCCCGCGAAGTAGGTCTACCAACTAACCTGTTTGAAATGGGCGTAAAAGAAATCAACAAAGACAAGCTATTTGAAGTAGCAGAAGGCGCAACGGCTGAAGGTGAGACCATTCACAACATGCCATTCCCTGTTACTGCAGACAGTGTGTTCGCGGCGATCCTTACTGCACACCAACTTGGTCAAAAGTAATCTCGCTGTCGTTATGAGAATCAAGAGCCAGCTTTAAGCTGGCTCTTTTTTTTGGTCGATGTTCCCTACTGCCAATTTACTATCTATACTCAAAAAGGTTCTTAAAAAGAGAGAGTTAGGACAGTGACAGCCAAAAGGCAACGTATCTTAGAAGTGGCTCTTGAGCTAGCAACAACGACAGGCATCGATTCCTTATCCACCATTGAGGTAGCGAAACAGGCAGAGGTTGCAAAAGCAACGCTATTCCATCATTTCAAATCTAAACAGGCTCTCACAAATGCAATTTATGAATCGATCAAGACAGATTACGACTTTTTTACTGGCCATGAGACCCTAGATATCAATGCTCGATTAGAGCTTTTATGGCGAGAAAGCCTATCTTGGGCAATTGTAAATCCAGAGAAAGTAGCATTTTTGAGCATGTATTACACATCTCGCTCTGTTCCTAGAGAAGCTCGTCAGCGAGCTAAACAGCAATCACTTGATGGACTGCACCGTCTTATTCAGGAAGCCCAACACCGTAATGGTTTACAAAATGAGAGTACAGAAGTGCTAGTTGAGTCTGTCTATTCAATGTTTATGTCTACAGCGCAGAACCTAGTTTACGAAGAGCATCAACGACAAGCATTGTTTGTTGATGGAAGTACTTTAGTGTTCAAACGTTTACTAAACTGCCCTGTTACCTAACACTACTCTCTTCCTTCCTCACCTCTGTGCATGTGTTAGTTGTTAACTAACATACATTTATCTGAGTTTAACTTTAAGTGAACCAAACTTAATCCACATCTTAGTGCTGTTGATTGTTCTCGACCGACCGGATGGTTAGTATTACCCCATCAACTGAGGCGAGACAGCAAATTAGGAAGTTTCTTCTCTTTATGTCTAAGAACAACTTACTGAATTTACACATGAGGATTACCATGAAAGCTTCTAAACTCGCGACTATTCTTCCTGCTGCTCTTGCGCTATCCGCTAGCGTCCATGCAAGTGACACACTGTCGTTTGATGTGACGGTAGAATCTGACCACCAACAAATTAGCGATGCTCAAGTATCATTGTGGTATACACAAGCTGGTCAATCACCAGTGCTTATGGCTGAAGGTAAAAGTGGACACGATGGCCTGGTATCATTTTCTGAGAATACACGACAAGACGACGGGGTCTATTACCTAACGGCAAAAGGCGGCACTATCCAAGGCAAGTCCGTCGAAAAATACCGAAGCTTGGCAATTTTAAATAGCCAGCAGCAAGGTGACATTGTACTGAATGAACTCTCTACTATCGGTTCACTTTGGCCAAATGCCCAACAATACGTTCAAAACTATGGTTTAAGTGGCTCTAAAAACGGGTTACTTATCGGCTCAGAGCAAGTTCAAAACTTAGTTGATGTGCAAACAGGCCAGTTTGGCTCCACAGTAATCAACGGAGTTAACTCAGCAGACTCCGAGACCGTCGCTCGAATGAATACGCTTGCAGCATTAACTACGCTTTGTGGTGCAGAGCAAGCACGCGGCTTATGTGACCAATACTTAGCGATCACAAATAGTGATGATACTTTGGAAGCACTATCCAAGATTGCCCAACAGCCCTATTTACACACTAAGGCTTTGTTTGATCAGTTTGCTAATGCCTATGTCTATCCAAAGGGGGAGCAGCGTCGAGATACAGACTTTTTACCATACTTGAGCTACAGGCCAGATGATTTTGCACTTATGGTTCGTTTCACTGGTGGCGGTATTTATTCTCCGGGTCGCCTGATGTTTGATAACGAAGGTCAGCTTTGGAGCGGACAAAACTGGATGCCAGGTTCTCAGTCGGGCTTAAGTACAGCGATTGGCGGTGGCGTAGTAAAAATGGCGCCGAGTGGCAAGCCACTATCCCCTCCTCTAGTTGGGTATAACAGTCAAGGACTCGATGGCAGCGGCTGGGGTACTACTGTGTCAAAAGACAAGGTTTGGATTAGTACATTCAATGCAAAAGTTGGTGTATTCGATCTGACAGGTAAAGCACTCGGCCCTGCAACTATTAATGGTCAGCACGGCCAATTACAGGGTCTAGCAACTGCTCCAAATGGCGATGTATGGGTTTGTGATAACCAGTACAATCATATGATACGTTTCCCTAAAGGCGATTACACTAAAGGCGAGATCGTTGATGTACCGGGACTTAAACGACCATTTGCGGTCGCTGTTGACAACAATAACGTGGTTTGGGTAACAAATAACGGCTCAATGACAGTCACACGTTTTGAGGCAGATAACCCGGCTAATGCGAAACAAATTAAAACTGGTATTGCTCCACGTGGTCTCGCTATTGATTCGAAAGGCAACGTATGGGTAGGCGCTAACTTGTCTCCAGGTTACCCGTTACCTAACATTCCAAAAGGAACAAGCATTATTGATGAATTCCGTATCTCAATTGAGAACATATTTGCGCACCAAGCTGATATACCAAAAACAGGCAACGTAACTATGATTTCTCCAGATGGTGAAGTGGTAAAATCTAACTTACTTGATAAAGAAATCTATGCAGCATGGGGGGTTAGTATTGACGGTGCTGACAATGTCTTTGTGGGTAACTTCTTAGGTACAGGTTTTGCTCAAGTGTGCGGTGAAGATACTTCTAGCTGCCCTGCGGATACCAAAACGGGTGACCTTATTCACTCATACAAAAGTGGTGTTATGCAAGAAGCAACCGACACAATGGTGGACGACGCAGGTAACGTATGGGTAGCCAATAACTGGAACGTTATTACTGCTTTAACTGATAAAAATCCTGAGCGCAGAACATCAACCATGGGAGGAGGAAACGGTATTGTCGTGGTTTACGGTATAGCTCAACCAGTGAAAAATCCGTTAATCGGTCAAGTACGAACAAACAAATAGAGTAATTAAAATACCTTTATAAGTTGACACTTAGAAAGGCCTACTATGTAGGCCTTTCGTCGTTTCTTTGCCCAAACAAACCCACAGAATTGAAACTTCATAAGCGTAATTCACATCTAGAAACAGATACTAACCTTATGAATCAGTTGAATTTATTTTGCGGAAGCAAACATGATTTAGATTAATTTTTACACATCAATATGCACTTAGTATCTCTTGTGAAAAATAACTCTAATATCAATAAGGAAGCAGTAATGAAATCAACAGCTGTACTAAGTTTATCGGCGATACTTTTAGCTCCAATTTCAGCAATGGCAGATCACACGGTAATCGACGGTATGGACTTCGGTCCTCTAGCTCAACTTGTCGGAACATGGAAATCAGTAGAAAGCGGCGGTGTCGATATCTCTCCAGCTCAGGCAGGTACCGAACAAGGTAAAGGTGCACCTGCCATTACGCCGTTCTACGAGACCATGACGTTTGAAGTCGCAGCAGATGCGGTTAATGCCAGTGAGCAAACGCTTGTTGCGCTGTACTACAAGCAAGAAGTTTTCCGCAAAGCAGACGATACTAAGTTCCACGACCAACGCGGTTACTTTATCTATGATCAAGAGAACCAAATCGTTTACAACTCGTTCTGCGTACCGAGAACCACTTGTGTCACTGCAGAAGGTGCTGCTGGTAATGACATGACATTAGTGATGTCAGAAAGAGGTGTCGCTGAATCTAACTTTATGAAAGAAAAAGCAAGCACAACCGGTTTCACAATGAATATCAAAGTTGACGGTGACACGCTGACTTATTCTCAATCGACAATACTGAGCATCTATGATGGTGAATTTGCTCACACAGATTCGTCCGTACTTGAACGCGTAACGAACTAATACAATACGCAAAAATAACTCTTCTCAGCTGAAGCCCCGCGCTTCAGCTGTTTCTCTTTATTTTCCTACCACACTCGCCTTACTAAATCCGCAGTAACCGCTAGACTTTCAAGCCAATAGTTAATCCACCGTAATTGATTGACCAATTCAACAGCAAATAGAGCCAAATTGCGCGTTCGTGACTATTAAGCATGCTCTGCGTATGGCAGAATGATTAAACAACAACGAAAGCTCGATCCTCCATTATTTACAGAATGAATATAATGGTTGAAATAATCAGTAGCTACGTACAAGCAGCGGTTAATCCCATGTAGAGGAGATTCAATAATGACCCATGAAACAAAAACAATGGAAGTACCTGTCGCTATCGCTGATAGAGTACAAGCATTGATTGATGGCTTTATAGCGAAAGAGAAGTTCAATGCTGAGCGAAAAGAAGTGGTCAACAACTTTCTTGCAATGGATGGTTTAAGCTGTGAAATGGCTGTTTATAGCCTTCCTCAAGACGAGTTAATCAGCACACTCAGTTATGTATATGAACTCTCTGGTACCAACAGCCGTTTCGTCAAAAACATTATTACTCAAACCAGAGACAATCCTAAGAAAGTGCTTTCTGATTCTCAGCGCTCTTCAGCTAAGAGTCTATTATTTAACTTGCTTAATGATCCGTCGGTAATATCGGCAATGAAAGAGAATTGATCGTCCTAATCGACAATTAACTTCCTGAATAACCTAAAAGCGAGCATCTTTACATGCTCGCTTTTGTTTTACTTCTAGCCAATAGAATTAATCAGTTAACTCTTTAATTGGCATTGAATTGCTTGAATCAATGACTGGACCCCTGCCTTCACTTTCTCGAGTGAACAACCAAGGTTCAGTCTCAAATAACCAAGCCCAGACTCTCCATATACCTCGCCCGACATGATTGCTACACCATAATCATCAATTAATGTCCTATTAAGGATATCCATATCTAGCGCTAACGGTGAAAGATCTATCCACGCCAGATAGGTTGCTTCTGGTATAACGTACTGAAGGTCTTTAAACGCAGCATTGAGCGATTCTCGTACATAACTATGGTTTTGGTAAACGTAGTTATTGAGTGCTTCTAACCAATCTTCACAATGATTATACGCTTCCATCGTGGCAATAACGCCAAGAATTGAAGGGGATGACAATCCATCTACTTGCTTCAATTTAAATAAGTAATCTTCTCTCGTTTGAGCATTAGGAATCAATGCATACGCGCCGTTTAACGCAGGGACATTGAACGACTTCGATGCTGAGGTTACTAACGCCCATTCCATTGATTGATCAAATCCAGTAAATGGGAAATGAGTGCTAAAGCTGACATCCATATGAATCTCATCCGAGATAACTCGCACACCATGCTTGGCACAGAGCTCAGCCATTTTTGTCAGCTCTTCATGAGTCCAAACTCTTCCTGTAGGGTTATGCGGGCTGCAAAGTAGTAAAATCGTATTTTCAGGCTGAGCAATTAGACATTCAAAACTCTGCCAATCTATTTGATAGCGGCCCTCAACTTTTAGCAGTGTACTCCTTGCGCAAAAGCGACCTTGCCCTTCAATCATTTTGTCGAACGCGTCATAAGCCGGTGTGTGAAAGACTACCCCTTCTCCTACTTTCGACCAACGTTCAATGAGCTTAGAGATGATATAGATAACGGATGGTCCATAAACAATGTCACCTTTGTCGATCGTTGTACGGAATCTTTTTGAAAACCAGTGAGATATCGAGGCTTTGAAATCATCATGATTCCATCGGCTATAACCAAAAACAGGGTGTTCAATTCGGCTTTTCAACGCACTTTGAATCGCTGGAGGAGAGGCAAAATCCATATCGGAAATCGTAAACGGCAGCAAGCCTGCTTTCCCAAACCTGTCTTGAACATAATCCCACTGAGTGCAATAAGTGCCTTTTCGATCTATTACGGTGTCAAAATCAAACTCTTGAGTCATTACTGTCTCCAAAAATGAATAAACCTCAGTGTCAGACAATCGACACTGAGGCAGAGCAAAACACTGGACTAGCTTGCGCTCATTAAAGCCTGCATTTCGTTTTTAACTAAGTGCACTTGAGTGCCAATGACCACCTGTAAGTTATGTTCATCAAGCTTAATAACACCCAGAGCACCGTTGGCTTTTAGCTTCGCATCATCCACTAAACTCATGTCATTAACAGACATGCGAAGGCGCGTAATACAGTTATCGAGAGAGGTGATATTCTCTTTTCCACCTAACGCAGCCAACACCGCAGCCCCTTTGCCAGATTCATTTACAAACGCTGCTTCAAGTTGGCTATCGACTTCAGCCGTATCAACGTCACGCCCCGGCGTTTTCAAGTTAAAACGAGTGATGGCAAATTTGAACACTGAGTAGTAGACGATAAACCAAACACCCGCGACTAGTGGTACCAAATACCATTTGGTCGCTGTTCCTTGGAGAATACCAAAGACGAAGAAGTCGATAATATTACCGTCGGTGTTACCAATCGTGACGTCTAACAGTCCCATGATCATGAAGCCAAGCCCAGTCAGGATTGCGTGAACAAAATACAAAACTGGTGCCACGAATAAGAACAAGAACTCTAGAGGCTCAGTAATACCCCCTACCACGCACGCTACAACACCGGAGATCAAAAGTGCTTTAATCTTTGAACGATTTTCTGGACGCGCACAGTGGTACATAGCCAATGCTGCACCTGGTAAACCACCTAGGAAAGTCGGCATTTTACCTTGAGAAAGGAAAGCGGTAACTTCAGGTGTGAATCCTTGAGTATCAGGACAAGACAGCTCAGAGTAAAAAATATTCAATGCACCAGAAACCGTTTGACCACACACTTCCATTGTACCGCCTGCTTCAGTGAAACGAATCAGAGCAACTAAGATGTGGTGTAAACCAATAGGTAATAACAAACGCTCGCCGGTACCAAATAGCATCGGACCAAACTCGCCAGCACCTTCGATAACATGACCAATACCGTTGATACCCGCTGCGAAATATGGCCAAACAAATGGGATAAATACACCAACCACACCTAGCACAATCGCAGATATAATCGGGACAAAACGCGCACCACCAAAGAAGGCTAATGCATCAGGCATTTTAAAGGTGTAATAGCGCTGGTGCAGTTTTGCGACGATAATACCCACAACGACTGCGCCTAAGATGCCTGTATCTATCGACTCAATACCGATAATACTTTTTACACCATACGCTTTTTCTTGGGCGCTATCACCTAGCACGCCAGCCACGGTTAGGAAGAAGTTGATTGCGAGATTAAACGCGGCATAACCAACAAAACCCGCAAAGGCCGCCACACCCTTTTCTTCGCGAGCTAGACCAAGAGGAATGGCGATAGCGAACATTACTGGAAGATAAATAAACGCAACAAGACCTATTTTTGTCATCCACATGAATAGGTATTGCAACAAGGTATTATCTAGTAAAGGGATCGCTTCTTTAATTGCCGCGCTCGACAGTGAACTCCCCACCCCAAGTAAGATACCTGAGAAAGCAAGAAGTGCGACAGGCAACATGAAAGTCTTGCCGAGGCTTTGCAGAAACTCCCACATGGTCGATTTGTTATTGCGTGTAGACATAGTACGTCTCCAAAAGATTAAGAGCTTGTAGGGCTCATACTCACCACTGCTGATGGGCATGATATTTTGTATTTATGACGCAAATATAAGCTGATAAAACTTTTGATAAAACGTTTTATCAGCAAATCTGTGATCCACTTAAACAACAAATCCCATAGCCAAAGTAAGGCTTTAAAAAACAACACAATGAAGGTAAAGTAATTTGATAAAACGTTTTTCCTACATTAAGTGAAACTATGTCATCAAAAAAAGTGACCATTACAGAAGTCGCTAAATATGCGGGAGTCTCCGTCACAACTGTTTCCATGGTATTGGGAAACAAAGGACGTATTTCTCCCGACACTATAGACAAGGTTAACCAAGCTGTTGAAGAGCTTGGCTACATTCGTAATCGCGCTGCAGCAAACTTACGCTCAAATTCGAGCGAAATAATCGGTCTGATCCTTAAAGACATTAGTGACCCTTATTACTCCGAAGTCGCATCTGGAATTAGCGAAGAGATTGAACGCCAAGGCTATATGTTGATTCTGGCTCAAAGTGGCGATAGTCAGGAACGATTTGAAAAGTGCATGATGACAATGTCACGGCAAGGTGTCGGTGGTATCGCTTTCTGCCCTATCGCTGACAACCAGCAATTTAATATCGAAAAAATGAAGGAACAAAACCTGCCTTTGGTCTGCGTCTCTCGTGCATCGCTCGACAAGCAAATAGATTTTGTCGGCCCTGATAATAACTATGCGGCGAAGCTTGCAACCGAACATCTAATAAAACAAGGACATCGCCGAATCGCATACGTTGGTGGTGCAAGCAGTTCGTTGTGCAGAGCCGAGCGAATCGGTGGATACTGTTCCACCCTCATGCAATTTGGTTTGCCATTTAAACCAGAGTGGGTGGTGGAATGCGAAAAAGGTCAAAAGGCGGCCGCTAACGCAGTACAAACGCTACTGTCTGAACACCCGCAAATAACCGCAATTCTTTGCCACCACTCTTCCACTGCGCTTGGTGCTGTATATGGCATTCATCGTTCTGGTCGACAAATTGGCAAAGATCAGTTTATTGGTGAACAAGTATCACTTATCGGTTTTGATGACGTAGAAGAAGCAGAGTTAACCGAGCCTCCGCTTACTTTCGTCAACTTCAACGCAAGAGAAATGGGTAGACAGGCTGCGAAACGTCTTATTAGCCAACTAGAACAAGAATATTCTCAACCGTATAGTCTTATTCAACCACCTCAACTGATCATTCGTGAGTCGGCTTAGCTGCCGACTTTATGGCTATTATTACAGTTACCGTACGCAGAGCTCATTTTCAATTTCTTCCACAAATCAATCACTTTGAGTGGTAGTTATTTTCTACAATCCCTTTCATAATGAGTGAGGGACAGAAGGAATGATCATGAAAAACACCTACGCTCTACTCACTGTTTTTGGGTTCACTATTAGTAGTTTCGCCAATGCTACCAGTAGTGCGGATACTCTGTTGATTAATGCCAAGATATACGGCTACGACGATGCAACGGCCATTGCCATTCAAGATGGCAAAATCCAGTCTATCGGTGACCTCTTACATATTAAGTCTTACCAAAATAAGCACACTGAGATTATCGATCTTAAAGAAGCTTATGTCTTGCCTGGTTTTATTGATAATCACAATCACGTATTTGAAGCAGCTTCAGAGGCTGGCGGAAACTGTGCGCTGGGATTGGATGCAACGTTGGAACAGCAAATCCCTTACTTAAAAGCCTGTACACGATACTCTTCTGACAACTCATGGTTGATTGGATACGGTTTTTCGCTAGAGGCTATTTTAAGTGACGACAACGAGAACAGCCCGTTGCAAGTTCTAGACGAGATATTCCCTAACCGTCCGGTTATCCTAATGGAGCAAACTTCGCACTCTATGTGGGTCAACTCCGTGGCTTTGGAGCTCGCAGCAATTTCTAACAATACGCCTGATCCTCAAGGCGGAAAAATCCTCAAAGATCAAGAGAGCGAAGAGCTCAACGGTATCCTTTTGGATAACGCTGGCGACATCGTTATGGAGTTGGCATGGAATAGCATGAACAACCAGTTCGACCAAAGTTACTATGGTTTAATGGTTGGGCTAGAAGAAGCGGCCGCTCATGGTATTACCACGATTGGTGATGGACGCCTGTATTGGAAGCGAGGTTGGTTTGATGTGTGGAAAGAAGCCGAGCGCAACGGCGATTTAACCGCTCGTGTATCTTTGCGTCCTTGGATTTACCCCACTGACACTATGAAACCCCAATTAGGTTATCTGAAGAAAATACACACTAGCGACTCCTCACAACGACTGATTGTAGACCAAGTCAAAATGTACAGCGATGGCATCTTTATCAACGGAACTGCGAAAACGTTAGCACCCTACTTGGATACTTATGTTCCAGACCAACCTTACGGCCTAAATTACATCCCACCAGTCGATATGGAGAAATGGCTGACGGCACTTGATGCAATTGGCTACAGTGCGCACATCCACGCTATCGGTGATGGCGCAATCAGAGAGTCACTCAACGCGATAGCAAAAGTTCGTCGCCATGGTTCTACTAAACCCTACACCCTGACTCATGTGGAGTTGATCGACAACGATGATATTCCTCGTTTTGCCGAGTTAAATGCCACCGCCGACTTTCAAGTTGGTTCCGACTACGTCGCCAACAATGACCATCAATGGGCACAAGCATTTCTTGGCGCAAGACGTGCTCACGCTTTGATGAACTTGCGCGCCATATTTACTAGCGGTGCAAACTTAACCTTAAGTAGTGACTGGAATGTGCATGACATCAACCCGTTAGTTGGCATAGCTAATAGTATTCATATGGGTAGTAGAGGACTTCCCAATGTAAGTACGGCGATCGATGCCTATTCAATTAATGCCGCAAAGAGTCTAGGTATTAGTGATATTACTGGCAGCATTAGCGTTGGAAAATCTGCTGACTTTGTTGTTCTTGATCGTGATATCACGAAGGTTGCAGTAGAGGATATTCCTTCAGCAAAGTTTATGATGACCATGCTACAAGGCGAAATCGTCTACAGTCAGCCGTAATACTTCGTTTAAGAGGCGATGAAGCTGCCACCCAATATCACAAATATAGAACCGCATCCTTTGTTGAAACGCTTTCCATGCCGAGCCAACCAAGGACGCAACCTATTTGCCAGACGAGCAATGAGATACTCAACAGCAAATTCCACTACAGCAAAGGTTACAGCAATAACCACAAATTGCTGCATCAACGGTGTGGTGGAATTCATAAACTGAGGTAGAAACGCACCAAAGAACAACAACACCTTTGGATTAGATACCGCCGCCAAAAAGCCTTGTATAAACAAACCACGTTTTCTGGCGTTAACAGTTTTCTCGACACTTGTCTGTTCTGGACTCGGGCTATTCCATAGCTTATAACCCAAATAGATAAGATAAGCGCCACCCACCCACTTTAAGATCGTAAGTGCTTCCGAAGTCGCTAACATGACGGCACCTACACCAAACATCGCCAATGCAATCAACAACACAAAACCAATCACGCCCCCGGTAATCGTCGCCAACACTTTTGTCTTGCCGTAGACGACCCCATGACTCAATGCAAGCATGCCATTCGGACCAGGAGCCAAAGACAGACACACCACACTAAACAGATACACTAACCAAACATCAAACGTCATCGTTAACCATTAAATTGAATTACTTATGACGTCAGTATACGAATCACTAGCGTTTCATTTGGGTAATATATAGACTTAATGCGGTAATTTTTGGACATTAAATCATCAACGGAGCTCTCATGACTGCCTCACCTGACCATACGGATGTTCGCTTTCTTTTAGTCGTCCTAGACCAATTCAACATGCTACCTTTTGGCGGTTTTTTGGATAAATTACGTTTTTCAGCCGACGAAGAAGATTACAGCCAGCAGCGCTATTGTCAGTGGAACATCTCCTCTCTAAAACATGGCACGATCACCTCAAGCAGTGGCGTTGCGGTTGAAACTGAATTTGCGTTAAAAGACGCACAATTTGAGCATTACGATTATGTTGTTGTTTTCGGCTCACGAGGCGCTACGCAAAGTATGGAGAACGCGACAGAATATAAGCCGCTATTAAAAAAAGCAGTGACACGGAGTGCAACTTTAGTTGCTATCGATAATGCTAGCTTCCTATTCGCCGCATGTCGGTTGCTGAATGGACACCGTGCTGTCGTCCATTGGCGTCACGAGCAAGAGTTTGCTAGTGAATTTCCTGATATTCCTTTGCTCTCTGATCAGCTCTATTGCGTTGATAAAAATCGAATAACTTGTGTAGGAGGTACCGCCGCGATTGAGTTAGCCGTTGAGTTAATCAGTCGACATTGTGGCCGACAAAAGGCACTAAAAGGACTCGCCGATATGTTCGTCGATGAGGCAAGGCAGAGTCAGCATGGAGTAAAATCCCTCTCTTTTGGGCAGGATGGCAATGCTGCTTCTCCTACGCAGACCAAACGTGCAATAGCGTTAATGCGTCAAATGCTATCGAAGAGACAAACTATCGATGTTATCGCGAGCGAGATTGGTATAAGCCGACGCCAGTTAGATCGTTTGTTCATGGAAGCACACGATATTACAGCAAAAGGCTACTGGTTAAAGATGCGTCTTGGGCATGCACATTGGCGAATAAACAACTCAAGCCTACCGCTTGGTCAAATTGCCGAAGAAATCGGCATCGGTGATGTCAGTTATTTCTGCAAACAATTCAAACGCCACTACGGTATTAATCCGGCAGAATTGCGCCGTACAAAACATGCTCTTAGTACATCAGCTTAATGCTTGATCATCCAAACCATATTTTTGGATCTTGCGCCACAAGGTTGTTCTACCAATGTTAAGCGCTTTTGCCATATCTTGCATCTTGCCATCAAACATATTCCAAGCTTGGATAATGGCTTTCTTCTCTACTTCTTCGAGTGTCAGTATTTGCTTACCACTCTTTCCCATCGCGTCGTTAGAATTATGTTTAATCTCTTCTGGGATATCTTCGAGCGAAATCATATTGGAACTGCGGTTGAGTAGAATTCGTTCCATACGACTTTTCAACTCTGAATTGTTACCTTGCCAGCTAAACTGTACCAGAGCTTCCATTACTGTGCGCTCAATCGACACCGCCACATTATGACGCTTTTCATAGTTGGTAATAATCATCATCACTAATTGCTCGATATCTTCCTTGCGCTTTCTCAATGGTGGGATATTGAGTTCGTTGGACGAGATTTCGTAATAGAGCTGACGACCAAAGGAGCGCTGCGCCACATATTCACTAATGTCAGATGTGGTACTGGTAATAAGCTGAAATGCTACTGGAATCAAGCGCTGACTGTCACTACGACTCACCAAGCCAGTCTTGAGTAACTTCAAAATCACAGTTTGTAGTTCAGGGCTTAAATACTCGATCTTCTCCAGATACAAGCTACCGTTGTGCGCCAATTCGAACTTAGAAGGCAAGCCATGACCATCTTCATCGTCGTAACCCAACATTTCTCGAATCATTGCTTCTGAAGTGAGTGAGCGACAATTGATACTAATGAACGGTCCATCTTTGAAGTCACTTTCGTTGTGTATCGCCATAGCTAAGTCAGACTTACCCACGCCTTCTTCGCCAGTAATTAAGATTGGTGCCTTAGATTTGATCGCTCGCTTCGCCACAGTAATAACATGCTTCATGCCCTTTGACTGCGCGTTGAGATTAGCAAAAGTGTATTTCGCACTGCCGCCGATTTGCTGCTGTGCTAACTCACGAATCTTATCGATTGGATGGATAAAGAGCAGTTTAGAACCATCCACTAATGGTCTGAGTGTGATGATCGATTCAATAAACTCACCACCAATCTCTACCGTGGTTTGCTTACGGCGGATCGTGCTGTTTTCTTCAATACTTCTCAAGATAGAAGGCGCAAAACGAACAATAGAAAAGATATCCTTTTCAATAACATCTAACGTCTTAAATTTAAGTAATCGTTCTGCCTGATGGTTTGCCATCGTGATACGGTTTTCATCATTCCATGCTAGTAAACCGTCATCCATACACTCTAATGTCGCATTGTGCGCATTCAGCAATCGGTTCATATTCTCTTGCTCGTTTTGCACATGGATTTGCAACGCAATTTCCTTAGCACAGGACGAAATAATCACATGGTTTTCTTTAGTGTATTCCTTAGCGCGTTTTAGCAAAGAAATAGTGCCCCTCAAGCGTCCGAACGTATCAAAAATAGGCGCCGCGGTTGTGGCATAAGGATGCAAATGTCGATTAAAATGCTCAGCCGCAAATACTTCCGCTGGCATATGGGTATTCAAAGTCAAACTGATGGCATTAGTGCCTACTTTGCCCTCAGAAAAAAAGCAGCCTTTTTTTAAACCAAGTTCATTCACTTCGCGCAGCAAATCATCATGCCCTACGGTAAATAAGACACAACCACTATCATCTGTCACAAATAAAATGACAGCTTCATCACGCAGCAAATCGTAAGTATCTTCAATAACTGTAGTCGCACAGGTAATCACTCGCTCATTACGCTTGATGAGTGATTTGAGGGTGTAACCTGAGGCAATGTGGGGCTTGGACCAATTATACGGGCTAGATTGCTTTGAGCAGCGCTCCCACGACTCTAGAATTGGCGACAACATGAATTCCGGGGAAACCCAATGATGCTTCTGGAAAAAATCCCATTTCTTTTTGTTATCTTCTATGGACAGCATTGATAAACCAGAGTTGTTCGTTTTTGAGCGAAACGGATACGAATTGACGAGTAGGCTTACTACATCGTGCAGACCCTGTATTTTACTGACTTACACTATTAGTGAGAGTGATCGTATTCACAACACGAATGGACATTAATGACTAATTCGAATAACACTGATCTTAGTCAGAATTGGTTAGAATTAACTGAAAATTGACTCTTTAGTATTAGGCCTTGCCTGATCGGCAATAGGCTAATCTGTAGAAAGTATTGGGATATGTTGAGAAAGTTAGAGGATAAGGTTAGTAATGCACTTCCATGTGTGCATAACGAATCGTATTAGATCCAAGCAAGAGAAAGTAGCAAAAGAGGTACTGCAATAGATGCAGCCATTTTTGTTAAGGATAGCGCTTCACGAAGTATGACTTTAGATTTTGAATCAATAAGTTCAACCGGCTGTTCAAGAGCAATAGTTGCTGTGTTGTTCATGTGTTTTCCTTTTAAAAGCAGCGAACTGCAATCCAGCTCACATTGTGATTTATGTCGCAATTTTGCACTCTTTTGTGAACCACGTCAATGTCAATTTGTAATTATTTGTCCATTTATGTTGAAAACAACAAGAGCAAAAAGCCCTGTGCTAACACAGGGCTTTAACTAGTTCTATAACTATCTGAATTTACGCGTTTTTAATGCCATCTAATAAAGTACGATAACTCGATGCTTCGCGGTAGAATACCGCAGGTTTTCCAATTGGCGCCTCCACGTCTATCCATCCACCATCAAATACCTCACCAGTCCAAGCATGAATCCACTTGTCTTTAGGGAGATAGACACGTTTTACGGTTTCGCCTTGATTGTATACTGGCGCAACTAGGATATCGCGGCCGAATAAGTACTGATATTTAATGTCGTAGGATTCGTCGTCAGACTCATAATGCATGAATAATGGACGTTGAACCGGCATACCTTCCTTAGCATTAAGTGCAACTGCATCCTTAATGTATGGCTTAAGGTGGACAAATATCTTAGTCATCTTAGCCAAATGACTCATGGTTTCCTCATCAGAGTCATATTGGTGGTTATCTCCAGGACGGTTACCCTCATGGCTGCGCATAATTGGCGTAAATGCAGCCATTTCTGCCCAGCGTTGGAATAACTCTTTAGTACGCTTCATACCATGCAACGTAGTGTAACCACCGATGTCGCTATGGTGAATACCGTTACCCATTAAGCCTGACGACAGAGCTGCTGGAATAACAGAAGCCAGACCATCATCAAGACACCAATCTACTGACTGGTCGCCACCCCATAAGGTGTGACAATATCCTTGAATGCCGGTACCACCAGCGCGCATAAAGAACAAAATATCATCGGTTTTGCCCGCTTCTTCAATCGCTTCATGCTGTACTTTTGCCCAACGATAAGGCCATTTGTTGTGTTCAATTTCCGCACTTACGCCATTGCTTAGAGAGCAGTCTGTAGGGAGGTATTCGCCAAAGTCCCCCATCCAACCGTCAAGGCCGAAATCAATCATGTTGCTTTTGATGACACCTTTGTACCACTCACAAGCTTCTGGGTTCGTGAAGTCAACAACACCACAATAAAACTCGCCAAAGTCGACAACGTATTTAGAACCATCTTCCTTTGTCGCTAGGTAGCCCTTTTGTTGTGCTTCGTCATACAGAGGAAAATCTTCAAGCACATATGGGTTGATGTAACCCAAGAAACGTACGCCCTGCTCTTTCAGTTCATGAATCTTAGTATCTAGCTCTGGGTATAGGTCTTTGTTCCACTGCCAATCCCATTGAAGTCGTTTACCAAACGACGTCATCTTGATACCTTGCCAATCCTGACACCATGCACCCGCTACCTGAATTCCCGCTTTCTTAGCAGCTTCCACTTTCTCGATGGTAATTTCAGTACCGCCTTGAATACCCAAGATCACACCGTCATGCACCCAGTCTGGCATTTCTGGCTGACGACCAAAGACACCGGTGATATTGGTCATGAGTTCTGGGTAGCTGTCTTCTGCATCAAACAGAATGTATTGAGGGATATCCCAAGCTTGCAGCTCATGAAACTCTGAATTGGTAAAATCAAAGTCTGCGTAAGCCGTAGTCTCTAAATGGCAGAAATACTTTTTGTCTGAAACGAAGGTTGGTTGCGGATAGTTAGTGTTGTAGTAATCGCCTCCTGCTTTATCAAGCACGTCCGCTTGCCATGTCACATAAGTGTTTTTGTTGCGGCCAACACCTGGTTCTGATGACCAAAGCGGGAAATTTTTACCACGTAAATTTAGATACGTTAGCTGCTCACCACAACCGAAAACTCGTTCTTCTTCAGTTGCTGAGATGCGCATCCAGAAACGGTTGAAGCTCTTATCAATCGCCTCAAATTCTGCTTTTAAGCGAGACTCAGCTGTCTCACCAACAATCATTTTAATGACTTCTTTACCATCAAAATAGAAACTGATGGTATGAAAGTCTTGGCCTTCACGAGTAAAACTGTCCACTTTGAATTGACGTAGTGGCAGGCGCTCAGTCACGTAATCCGTGATATCAAAATTACCACGATACATGTCGAAGTTGCCTTCACCAATACCCAAATAAAGAGCAGGCTTAGACACGCTATGCTCGACAACCGTGCGGCCTTTATGTTGCAAGGTAAAGCCTTGCTCTGTAACGACTAAGTTCATCTTATTAACCCTAAAGAATTCAGAAATCTGAATCGAAAAATCATTTGAAGAAGGCGCTAAAGTCTGTGCCCTAGCGCCTTACTATCGTTAATCAAAAGCTGGCGTATTACTTGAACTGAACTTTGTATTCAGCATCAATCTTCGCTTCACACGTTTTGATCTCATTTTCAAAACGCTGTAGCCATTGCTCGCCTTCTTTACCAGCAGTACTTAGGAAGTAATCTTTCACTGGACCAGCCACTTTTTGGAACTCAGCACGTTCCTCTGCAGATGGGTTATAGATAGTCCCTTTCGCTTTGCGGAACTCTTCGTAAGCTTCAAACTCTTTGTGCTTCGGATAAGCACGTAGGTATTGGTTTTGTGCTGCAACACCATCAATGAGCACTGCTTTCAACTCATCAGGCATAGACTTGAATTTCATGTCGTTGAACACCCAAGCACCGCCCATGTACGCGTGACCGTCAAGGATGATGTAGTCCAAGCTTTCGTGGAACTTGTTTTGAACGATATCAACGATGCCGTTCTTAGTACCATCTACCACACCCGTTGATAGAGCGGTATACACTTCAGGCCATGCAATAGGTGTTGGTGAACCGCCTAGCTCTTTAACAAGCTCTTGTTGAATACGTGCAGGTACAGTACGTAACTTCAAACCTTTCACGTCGTCAGGAGTTTTCACCTGCTTCTTAGTCGTAGCAATGTTACGCCAACCACCAGAGTTCGATACCATCATTAGACGAACGTTAGGCGCTTTCTTAAGAAGCTCACCACGTACATCCCCAATGAACTCTTCGTTGTCGTATACACACTCAGCAACACGGTCATTTGGAAGCATGTAAGGTAAGTCGAATGCGCCAACAGGCTGCCAGAAGTTCGCTAACTCAGGAATTGTCGTTTGGAAATAATCAAACATTCCTGCTTGAACTCCAGCAATACACTCTTTCGCCGTACCACATAGCTGACCCGATGGATAGATGTCTACTTCAATCGCACCGTTAGAACGAGACTCTACAAAGTTTTTGAAAACCAGTAGCGATTGATGGTTATAACTATCTAGGTTAGACACGTGTGGAACCGTCAGTTTATAGTCTGCTGAATAAGCGGCGCCAGAAGCAAGCATGGCTGTGGCAGCGACGGCTAGTAGTGTTTTTTTCATTCTATGTTCCTTTTATCTTTATAAATTTTTGTTTCACGTATTCTTTTGAATCAGCTCTACATCACGCCCAACAGCTTAGGTAGGCCTATCACTAATTCCGGGAAGAATGAGATGAGGAAGATGATCAAGAACTCTACAATCAAGAATGGAATGATCGCCTTCGAAATTTTCTGTAGGGGTTGTCCGGATACGCCCGAAGCAACGAATAAAACTAGTCCCATAGGTGGTGTCGCAAGACCAATAGATAGGTTGACACACATCACCACACCAAAGTGCACTGGGTCGACACCCGCATTGATCATGATTGGCGCAATAATAGGACCGAAGATTAGGATTGCTGGACCAGCATCCAAGAACATGCCTACGATGAATAGGAAGATGTTGATGATGAAGAACAGCATCAGTGGGTCACGAGTAATGCTATTAAAGAACTCTGTAACCGTATTCGAAATACCTGAGAAACTGATCGCTGACGCAAAGCCACTTGCCGCTGCAACAATGATAAGTACGGCTGCTGCGTTCACCGCTACTTTTGCAAACAACGCATAGGTAGCTTTAATATTGGTCACTTTGATGACATAAACCGACAGGAAGATGGCATAAGCTACTGCTACTGCTGCCGCTTCCGTTGGCGTAAAGATACCGCCATAGATACCACCGAGAATGATGACTGGTGTTAACAACGGCAGAATCGCCAGTTTCAAACTTTGACTACGCTCTAGCTTAGTAGCACGAGGCAGAGTTTGTACTTCAGGATACTTACGAATTTGCATTCGGTTTACCAGCATCAAGCCAACACAGAAGATGATGCCTGGGACAATACCAGCAATAAACATAGCAGCGACAGATGTGTTCATGACAAACGCATACAACAGCATCAGACCAGAAGGTGGAATGATATTACCAAGTACCGTCGCAGCCGCCGTTAACGCCGCTGAATAGCTCTTGTCATACTTGTATTTGGACATTTCTGGAATCAGCATGTTGCCGATTGCCGATGTCGCAGCCACTGCCGATCCGGTTAGTGCACCAAACAGCGTGGAGGCAAGAATAACTACGTGTCCTAAGCCACCGCGTAGGTGCTGAACTCGAGTTTGAGCGAAAGAGATAATACGTGGCGTGATACCACCGCTCGACATACACTCACCCGCCAACATAAAGAATGGCAGCGCTAGTAGAAGAAAGTTATCAAGACCAGAGTACAAGCGTTGATAAAGCATGTTGATGAACAGTACTTGGTCATTTTGAATAAATGTGATGATTGGCGACAAACCTAATGCCATCAGCACAGGCACACCCATTAATAGGAATGCTAGAAAATAAACTAGGAAAATTGGGGAAACCATAACGTTACCTCTACTCGGCCGCTTCTACTGCTGATGAATTATGTTCAGCAGGATCGAAATGAATCAGGTTGTGTAATGCGCCAAGTAACTTTTGGAGAGCAAATAGACACGAAATCGCCAGCATAATCGGTGGAATCGCATACACGACAAACATTGGAATAGGAAGACTGTCCGCCATTACCGACCCTGTTTTGTAAAATGCGTAACCGAAGTAAATCCAGACCGCAAACAAGATCAAGCTAGCGACGTGGCCAAATACCATCAAGAGTTCGAAGATACGCGTCCCTTTTAATTTGTCGGTGACGAATGTCATCGCGATATTACGCTCATCCAGGTAGATGATTGGTAGGCACAGGTAAGTCATGTAGATCATCAAGAAACGAGATGATTCATCTGTCCACCCCAAAGGAGTGTTTAAAATGTAGCGAAAGGCTACTTGAATCAATACGATGACAGTCATCACTAACAAGAAGAAACCTGCTATATTTGCTGTCCAGCGCGCTATTGGCGCATTAATCGTATTTAAAGCGTTTTCCATTGCTTTAAGCATAGAACCACCATAAAAAATAATAATTTTTGTTATTTAAACGACATATTGTCCACTCTATTTATATTGATAACCCAGTTAGTAATTTTTAACCGTGAGTGTTTTCACACTGAGCAACAATATGTCGTTTTTTGTAGGGTTAATGTCACATTATGGACATTTGGTCGTTTTAAGCTTTACCGTTTGAGCCAAATAGACGGATTTTGTGTTGAACAACTTCCATCATTGATTCAATACCTGTGTTCATGACATCCGCTAAAATGAAGTCATTTTCATTCTGTTTCCAGTGAGCTTGAACACCTTTGATAAAGCCTTGGCGTAACTCAGTATCAACGTTGATCTTCGCTACACCACGTTTCACAGCTTCGACTACTTGGTCATCAGGTACACCTGAGCCACCATGAAGTACAATTGGTTTTTTCACTGCTTCTTTGATTTCGCTTAAACGGTCAAATTTCAGTTCTGGTGTTGTTTTATATACACCGTGAGCGGTACCGATAGAAACGGCCAAATAATCAACACCCGTGCGTTCAGAGAAGTCCAGAGCTTCTTCAACCGTGGTGATCATTGCATCTTTCTCATCAACAGTGATGTCATCTTCCGTACCACCAATTTTGCCAATCTCACCTTCAGCACCTAAGCCAAGTGCATTAGCTACGTCGACGACAGCTTTAGTGATGCGGATGTTCTCTTCGAAAGGAAGTGCCGAACCGTCAAACATCAGCGATTGGAAATCACGGGTTGCTGCTTCCATGCACTGTTCGAACTTGCGGCTATGATCAAGGTGAATACAGATTGGCACTGAAATCTGGTGATGTTGTATTAGAGAGTCAACAGCATCGCGTAACGGTTTCATACCCATTTCATTAATCGCTTTTTGGCCGATTTGAAGCATGATTGGTGATTGCTCTTTCTCAGCGGCAAGAAGCACTGCTTTAATTGTTTCTAGGTTGTGTGCAGTAAAAGCGCCGATGGCATAGCCATTGTTCCACGCTTCTTGAATCATTGTTTTACCTGACATATAAGGCATTGTGAGTGTTCCTCTGTATTTGTTCGTTACTGTAGTAATTTACCAGTACAAAACGTCCACTTCTGTTAGTTATGTATCACTTTATGACACAAATGCTCAATTAAGGACAAAAATGAGCTATAGAGCACATCTTTATGTTGTTTTTTGATTTTCTCTACCAAAATGTCAAAAACAAAAAAAAGATGACAGCACTACACCGTCATCTTTCGGAAAGACTTAAATTTAATATCTAATGATATTAGGATTTTATCTCATATCTTGGTCAAGCAAGCCTTGAGATAATGCAGGTGCTAACCCTGGAGTCAGTGGCAATCTAGGAATCACCAAACAATGCATTAAGTGGTAAATATCTTGTTTACCATCCCATACCTTGCTAGTACCAGCTTGGTTATTTACGTCCAGCTCTTGCCACCAAGAACATCCCTCATAATCAATCAAATAGGTACGGCAATAGTCCCACCATGTACGATAGTAATCTTCGTACTTCTTATCACCCGTTACTGTAAATAAAGCATAGGCAGTACCAATCGCTTCTACAGGAGCCCAGCGGATACGCTCACGAACTACTGGCTTGCCATCCCAATCTACCGAATAAACAAAGCCCGGCGCACCGTCCACATGCCATGCGTCACGCACCGTAGCATCAAATAGTCCAATAGCGTCTTCTAA
Organism: Vibrio sp. McD22-P3; assembly: GCF_021568915.1. Classification (NCBI taxonomy): domain Bacteria; kingdom Pseudomonadati; phylum Pseudomonadota; class Gammaproteobacteria; order Vibrionales; family Vibrionaceae; genus Vibrio; species Vibrio sp. McD22-P3. Next base: position 111,167 of record NZ_JAKGTN010000010.1, on the reverse strand, counting down.
CAACCATTCTGGACAATCTTCGCCAATTTCTAGCAAGGTTGCACGTAAGTGACAAATCAAACGTCCCCATTCGATCCAGTGGCCTGGTGTACCACCATATGCTCTGAAATGACTTGCTGGTGTTTCTTTATTGTAATCAGGAAGAGGTTTCCACTCAGAATCAAAGTGTTCATTAACGCGGTAGCTTAACCCTTTCGCTGTTTTGTTGATCATAAACTCGGTGATGTTAAGTGCGCGCTGCAACCACTTCTTATCTTTTGTCACATCGTAAACAATCAAGAAAGCCTCTACAGAGTGCATCGCCATATTACCGCCGCGGTAATCTTCGGTTTCAGTCCATTCTCTGTCCCAAGACTCGAAGCACATTTGACGATCTTCGACCCAGAAGTGCTTTTCATATACGGCAATGGCTTCTTCTAGAAGTGCTTGCGCACGAGGGTGACCTGTAGTGACTGCACTCGCTGCGCCAAGGAGCACAAACGCATGTTGGTAGCCTTGTTTTGACTCATCAACAATACCATCGCCTTCGTTATCAATTGTCGCAAACCAACCGCCGTGAGCCTGATCTTTCAACGGGCCTTCTAGAGCTTTAATACCGTGCTCGACAAGGTCATAGGCGCCAGGGCGTCCCATGAGTGCAGCCAAGGAATAACAATGGAGCATGCGCGCAGTTATCCAAAGACGTGTGCCCATCTCTTCGCGCACATTGCCGTTGTTACCAATCCAACCAAAACCGTTTGGTACCACAGAGTTTCTGCCAAACTCAAAAATGCGGTCAGTTTCGTTATCTAACCATGTGTTATGGGATCGGGTATTAATCCATTTCATAGGGTGTTTCCTCGTTATTTTTTGTTGCGACCGACCCTATCAGTCCATCGCATTGAATTCAGTATCATTATTGTTATCTAGCGAACGGCAATAGCGGTTCGCTGATTTTTAGGTCTATTTCACCTCAAAACGGTGAATAGTTTTTTCTTCGAACAGTTCACCAGGATTCAAACGTACGGATGGAAAATGCGCTTGGTTAGGGCTATCCGGATAATGCTGCGTTTCCAAACATAGTCCTTCACGATTTTCATACTTATGACCGTTGCGACCATACCAAGGCTTATTCGACAACTTGAAACCGTTATAGAACTGCACCGCAGGTTGAGTAGTAAAGACCGTCATTGCTCTACCACTATTAGGTTCATACAGTTCAGCAGCAATTCGATAACCTCGTCGGTCTGTATCGCCGTTTAATATAAAGTTGTGGTCAAACTCTCTGTTGCCTACTTCTGTGCGGGAGGTAAAGTCGAGATCACTGCCCGTTACCGAACAAATTTCTCCCGTTGGAATCATGGTTTCATCCACTGGAGTATAGAACTCTGAGTGCAGTGTTAGTTGATGATTATCAACGGTTCCTGAATCATGCCCACCAAGATTGTAATAACTATGATTGACCAAATTGACGACCGTTGACTGATCGGTATGAGCAGTAAAGTTGTAATGGACTTGGTTCTGTTCATCCAGGCCGATTGAATGTGTCACGACTAAGTTGCCACCAAACCCTGACTCACCGTCCGGAGAGATTCGACTGAAATGAACAAAAATCGCTTCACTTTGCTCTTCTAGCGTGTAATTCCAAACGTATTTGTCGAACCCTTTTGAGCCACCGTGCAAATGCTGCCCCGTCGGAAGCTCATTCGTTTCTAACTGAAAGACTTGTCCATCTAATTGGTAACGGCCATCTCTGATTCGATTTGCAAAGCGCCCCGCGACTGCTCCAAAAAACGGGTGGCCAGCAACATACTTTTCAAGGCTTTCATAACCTAGAACCACATCAGCAAACTGGCCGTTACGGTCTGGGACTTCAATGGAAGAGACAATACACCCGTAATTAGTTACACGTATCGTCATGCCGTGTTCATTCGCCAACGTAAAGAGCTTAACCGGTACCTCTTGACCCTCAATGTGGCCCCAGTTTTCTTGAGTCAGTTTCACGTGATTGCCTCTATCCGTTATTTAATTTTTGCTTCAAGACCTGAAGTAACGCGTAGCTGTTCAAATACCGCAGTCCAATCCTGACGACCTCGGCCTGCTGCACGCGCAACACTATATAGCTCGCGAGATGCCGCACCACAAGGCATTGGTACATTCACTTGGTTAGCAAGATCCAAAGCAATTCCTAGATCTTTATGCGCTAAATCCAGCATAAATGCAGGGCTTAAGTCGCCTGCTAATACTTTGCCCGGCCACGTTGTTGTAAAGTGACCCTTACCCGCAGGAGTACCACTCATGACTTTCAATGCTGCATCAAACTCAAGACCAATAGCTTCAGACAGTGTCGCCGCTTCCGCAGACAATGCATTAAGAGCAATGCTCATATAATTGTTAATGATTTTTACGCGAATACCTTTACCCGGGCCACCAGCATCAATCGTTTCAGAGCCCATGCAATCAAATAATGGTTGCGCTTTGGCGATTTGCTCTGGAGTACCACCAGCAAGAATCAACAGCTCACCTTTGATCGCATGGTCAGATGTTCGACCTACTGGTGCTTCCATCATTGAGAAGCCTTTTTCCGACATCTCGTTAATAAGCGCATCAGTTTCAAACGGGTGAATGGTCGACATGTCGATAAGTAACGCCTGCTTATCTAAGCCTTCTGTAACGCCACTGTCACCAAAGAGTGTGCTTTTGACCAGTGCGCCATTAGGCAGCATAGTAATAACAAACTCAGCGTCAGATGCAGCGTCTGCTGGTGATGTAGCGGCTGTAGCACCTAACTCAACCATCTTTGCGACAGCAGTTTCGCTGATATCAAACACGCGTAAAGAGTGGCCACCTTTAATAAGGTTTGCTGCCATTGGGCTGCCCATTTGACCTAGACCGATGAATCCTACTGTTGACATGAAAAAGTCCTTAGTTCTGTTATTGAATTGCTACTTACTATAATCATTCGAGATTTAATAACCACAACATTTGTCACATTTTGTTGTTTTATGTCCATTTATTATCTTTTTGTGAGAATACTCTCATCGCAAATCTATTTAGTCCTTATAATGAGCCCATGAGTTGTGAAAGCACTCGATGGTTTTCGACGGAGATTTTTCCTTAAAGCTAACGATAGTTTCACCGCTTTTTTTCCAATGATGTTTGAAACGATAAGAGATATAAAATGGCGATAGCTTGTGTTGGTATTACAGTATTAGACCGAGTGCAATTGGTTTCCCAACTCCCGACTCAGGGCGGCAAATATGTTGCACACGATTACTTTGAAGTTGGTGGTGGACCAGCCGCTACAGCTTCGGTCGCAGTGGCTAAGTTAGGCCATGACGTTGACTTCATAGGTCGTGTTGGTTGTGACAGCGTTGCTGATACCATGTTGACCGAATTGGCCAGCTATGGTGTTGGCGTAGACAAGATGGTGAAAATCGAAGGTGCATCCTCTGCATTTTCAGCCGTCATCGTCGATGAAGAAGGCGAACGAATGATAGTCAACTATCAAGACAAGTCTCTGCTGCGCGATGCTACCCCTCTTAAAAATGTTGATTTTTCGACATATTCCACAATTCTTACAGATGTTCGTTGGATAGATGGCGCAAAATATGCACTACAGCAAGCAAGAGAACTGGGCATTCCCTCGGTTTTAGATGCAGACATAACTCCCGAACCCATTGATGAACTTGTAGAATTAGCAGATCATGTCGCTTTTAGTGAGCCAGGTCTCGAAAAATTCACTGGAACAAGCGATCCTGTTGAAGGTCTCAAAATCGCTCAAAAAAAGACATCTGGACGAGTTTATGTTACAGTCGGTTCAAAAGGATGTTATTGGCTTGAAAATGGCGAACTCGCACATCAAGTAGGTCTGAAAGTAGATGTTGTTGACACCACAGGTGCAGGCGATGTCTTCCACGGAGCACTTGCTGTCGCTGTTGCAGAGCGTATGGAAACGCGTCAATCCATTATCTTTTCCAATACCGTAGCTGCGCTGAAATGTAAGAAACTTGGAGGCCGCGAAGGTATTCCAACCCGAAAAGAAGTGGATGACACTATATAAAACTAATAATAAAAAAGAAGGGTTATCGTGACTAATCCAAGACAAGATAAATTATTACAGTTCGTTAACGACAAAGGTTACTACACCGTCGAAGAACTCGCAGAAATGCTCGACGTTTCGACTCAAACGATTCGTCGTGATATTAAGAAACTCAGTGAAGAGCGCCTTGTAATACGTCACCATGGTGGAGCAAGTTCTCCTGCTACCAAAACGAACCTAGATTACGAAGTCCGTAAGGTGTCAGAGACCGAACAAAAAAACGCTATTGCTAAACGTATTGCGGATATGATTCCTGATAATTCAACGGTATTCATCACTATTGGTACGACCGCTGAAGTTATTGCGAGTCATCTGCTTAACAAGAGTAACTTGCAGATTATTACTAACAGCTTACGTGTTGCGAATGTGTTACACGGTAACAAGACATTTGATGTTCTGATACCAAGTGGCAAGGTCAAGGCATTTAACGGTGGTATTGTCGGGACTGAAGCATTGGACTTTATTTCCAACTTCCGTTTTGATTTCCTTATTACCAGTGCAGCATCTATCGATGTTGATGGCACTTTATTGGAATATGACTTAAGCGAAACTCTGATTACTCAAACAGTAATGAAATCGGCTCGACATGTGTTGGTCGCTTTGGATTCAACTAAGTTTATCCCAAAGGGGTCCATTGAATTAGGCCCAATTAGTGATGCAAGTTGCTTATTCACTGATGCGCCTTTGACTAAAGAATTAGAGGCTATTGTGAATAAAGGCGATACAACAATTGAGATTTGCGATTAATCTACGTTTGCGTAGCTGAAAATTAAACGGTCAACTTGTCTAAGACAAGGTGGCCGTTTTTATTTGCAGCATCCCACTAGATGTCTTGATTAAGTAACATGACCTGCACTCTAATCCAATCGCATCGAAGCACTCTATAGCACTAACGAAAGCACTAGTAATAAGCGAACTACTTGGCGTGCCTGTTCGTTTCACCATATTACTAAGCAAATACAAGATATGAATGAGCGTTTGGCGCTTATCTCCCCCCTCTCCCCACATAGGTTCAACATCAAGCGTCTCACCGTATAATGCTGGCTTAATTAGTAAACCGTTGCCTTCAAATTCCAAACGGTGCTTTATTACCAAACTGCTGACGATTAGAATTTCACTGTAATGCAGAGCACTATATCGAGAACATCCGCTTAGAAGATCATCTAACCAACCGCAGCCGTGGCTCGGCTCTTGCAGATTCGACTCTTGAAGAAATAGGTTTCGAACATACGTTAACGCGGAATTCACACACAAAGCAGGTACCTTGGGTCGAGGTGCTACAGTTCTATTCCGCCACAGCTCAGCCTGCTTATCTATGTCAGTCATCAAAACGTTTATTACTTTGCTCATCATACGCGCAACCTACCTACTTACTAATGCGCTGTACGCTTCATTACAGCGGTAAACTTGCTCTCCGTCGTAGCTGTAGAAACAAGCACCCATCCCTGACTATTCATGTAGTTTAGGGCATCCATTGGCGAGTTAAACGCAATGATTTTGCCATTTTCGTCGCGTAGCAGGTCTTTGTTCCTAACGCTAATCTCCAGTTCTTGCCCAAAGTCGACTTCAACTTTCCATTTCGTCAGACTTAAGAGTTTTCCGGATGCGACCACCATTGCGTATTGTTCGGTTTGGGACTCACGAGCAGTAGGCTCGGGAGATGAAGCAGCGTGACTTGCGGTTAACGGTAACAGCAAGAATAAAGACAGTGGGACAGTTCTAAATAAGGTTTTCATACAAGATCTCCGATAACATTTCGGCAGGCACACCAACTGTGCCAACGACAAAAATCGTATCAAAGACAATGTCCATTATATGGAAAGCATAGCCCCACTTTGTCTGGAATATGGAAAGACGTTTCTACTTACGACCTGATGAACAAGTAATTGCTATGCTTTCTGCGCGTCTCGTTTTTTCAATGTACGGTAGAATTCTGATAAGTACTCAACATCTTCTTTCGGAGCTGCCAGCATAAGATCCAGAAACTTCAACGTGCTGGCAGATAACGGTAATTGCCCGCCATGAAGTCGCTCTAAGCTGGTCATGGGGAATAGCTGAAGAAGACTAACATCGAGTGCTTTCGCAATACGGAAAAAATCTAGAATAGTAAAATGGCTCTTTCCTTCTCTATCCATTTTCTCATAAAGCGCAGACCGACCAATTCCTGCTTTTTTTGCCAGTGAGTTCTTGGAAAGCTGGGTCTGAACCATCAATGCTTCCATTCTCTCTATAACCATTTTTCGGAACACCTGTTCCTCGACCCCAAAAAACTCAAAACCTTCTGTTTCAATCTCTGCCATTTCGATTTGTCCATTATGTGGAATTTACATACCCATCCTATCCGAATAACGGATATATCAAATGATAAGTTTATACCAGGTTACACACAACACTAGTTATCAAACCTTATATTTTAACTGAGGGCACCTTTATGCAAACTACTCATCAAGCTTTAATCATCGCTGCACTAACGCTGTCTAGTGGTGCAAACGCAATATCTCTCGAGCCTGTGCAAGGTTTGAATGTTAACCAACCCTATTACGCTCCAGAGACATTTGTACAACAGAGAAGCTTGCCAGTTGTGGATATTCGAGGTCTTGACTCTAAAAGCTATGTCACGGTTTTTGAAAAGCAAATTGGCGATGAGGTGAGGCGAGGCATTAAAGAGGCAGAGTATGTTTACAAATTGGCGGGAATTGATGTTGTCGAATTCGAAAAGGACTCCATGAAAGTATTGGAGAACTCACGAAAACTCAATCCCGAGTACTTTGAAGTAGTAGAAGCATTGGCGGAAGTAGGAGGTATTTCTGTAGAAAGGATGTTCACATTGTCTCAACTTGACGCCGCGTTAGCGTCTGCAGCCCAATCATCATTAAGTGGCTGTACAACCATAAGTTTTGCAGGTACTGGGGTGGTTGGGCAAGTCAACGATACCCCTTCTTTATCTGGCGGCAACTATTGGGTTCTTCAAGCTGACGATTATGTTCAAGTCATGGCGTCCGGTTTCTATGGCTCTGGCCAAACGCTTGGCAAAGACATTGGTGTGGTGATTAACTTTCAGGGTACTGACTCAAAAGGTGTAGGTCTTCAATCTAATAGTGCAATCGAACTTGGCGCTCTTCAAAACTACTTAGCTCGGCATGCCAAAAGCGTGGAAGAAGCAGAGAAAATTCTAGAGAAACACCGAACGGTTGTTGCATCGCATTTTAACTTTGCAGATGCAAATGGCGATACCATTGGTATAGAAATGCTAGAAGGCGATAATTACGTCATAAAACGTCCAGCAGGTATCGGTCATGCGAACCATTCCGAACGTCCGGGCGTGATGCAGTCTTTTGCTGAATCAGTAGGGTTAGGTGACAAAAGCAGAAAACGCACCATCGCTACTGCCTACACTGAATGGCGCGCAGAGTTTGCTCAACAGTTTATCGATAATAGCCCTGAGGGAAATGTAGACGCAGCAAAGTACGTGCTTAATACCAAACCTATAGCTCAACATGCAGCATATGGGTCGGATTTTATCTCTACGCTAACCGCAGTTATGGACACTAAAGAAGGCTGCTTAGAAGTGGCTCCGGGGGTGGGTGAATGGAATGACTTTCAGAAAGTGTGTCTAGAAAAGTAGCTAACTGAAAGAACTAGGCTCATCGAATGAGCCTAGATATCGCTGTGTTAAGCGTTCAACAGGTCTGCTTATTAGCAGGTTTTATCGCTGCACAAATTTGGTCGCGTAAACAAGATCAATAACGGACTGGTACTCTTCAATGCTGGTGTCGGCAAGATGTCTTAAGCCACGAGCTGCTTTCGAGAAGCATGCATTGTCTTCTTTATCTAGTTTTTTTACTGCATCAACAAGCTTGGCTTTAAATTTTGGGTCTAAATCATTACTCACGATAGTAGAGCCATTGGCAATCAGTGGTGATTGCCAAATAATACGAATCTTGTCCATCACTTCAGGATCGTGCTTGGCGTATCGATGAAGCGCACCAGCTGAATAACCACTCGCTCTGTCACCGACCATGCTCGAAGCGGAGACCGCTGCATCAAATTGACCGTTGATAACTCCGACAATGTTCTGTTCGTGGCCTCCAGAAAAACTTAGTGACTCAAAAAAGCCATTAAAGCGGTTATCCATAGTTCCACCAACTTGACGTTCTAATTGGTTGTTGGGAATCAGGTATCCTGATGTTGAGTTAGGATCTGCAAAAGCAAACGAGTGGCCGCGCAAATCATCAATATTTTGATAAGGGCTATCAGCCTTAACGATGACCACCGAGTGATAGCCTCTTGAGTTATCTGTGTTGTCTGCAATCAAACCAATGATATCGATGGCTTCAGGATCATTGAGATATACCTCAGCAAATGCCTTCGGTGACATGTTAATCACTAAGTCGATTTTCTTCCCCAGTAAGCCTTGAATCACTGAGTTATAGTCACTCGAGTTTCGTATGTTGGTTTTGACGCCCAACTCCTCCTGCATAAACTCTACAACACATTGGTTATTACCGATTTGTGCTTCGGCGTTTTCCCCTCCTAAGATACCGAGGTTAATGGCTTTAGGCATAGAGGCATGTAGGTTGTTAGAGACTAAGCCTGCGAGTAATAGAGCTCCTATCCAACGGTTTTTCATTTCATTTTCCTTAATGTCGACAGATATTCGTGTTTAGAGTCGACACTATTGGAACTGTTCCTGCTTATGAGGTTTTTACAGTTCCGTGAAAGTCATATTAATCCGGTTGGTAGATACGTTTGCTAGATGAACGACCAGTAAGAGGAAGCTTTGCCTTAGGCGCGCGCTCAATTCTGTACCAAATGGTCAACCAATCAAACTTGGACAATGGGGCTTGTTGGCTTATGTTTATGATGTAGCGGCTCTGATTTATCTTGTTGATTATTCTTACGAAATTAACATCTGACGATATTTGCGTCAGCTCATTACACCCTAGTGTCATAATCTTAAGGTAAACGACATTCTCTAGCCGGACATTATCCTTGGTTCGCAGAGCTAGAAGGAAAGACCACAGCAATGGTAACCGGCCCCTTTCTTTAGCCATTTTATAACGCCGAAAACTCACATTCCCGACAAATCCTAGTACGCAGATTGTAATAACTAGGACGAACAACTCGCTCCAATAAGTACTCAAGTAACTTCTAAACGTATGCTTGATAAAAACGCTCTTACCGGGTAGTTCATGCCGCGCTAATTTCTGTGTTTTCGGGTTCCATTGGTATACATCGATAGAAGGTAAGGTAAACTTTCCAGCAGTGTCGAATACAAAAGTGTATTGTTCCTGCAGCACGGCAGCGTATTCCCCTCTATTTGCAAGGTCTTGCTTGTTGATGGCTTCAAAGTAAACCTGATAATCGGTAGTACTTTGTATCTCACTTAACCGCTCTGGCAGAAGCATTATGGTGCTACCTTGCACCTGAAGTTCGACATCTCGTTGAAGCGCACTTCCCACGACCAACTGATCTTTGGACGATGGTGATGACCATTCCTGTTGCAAAGATATGTTGGAACTCACTAACCAAGTCTTATCTGGTACCATCATTGCTGACGGCTTATTGACCTCAAAAGTTACTGGCTTTGTTACAAGGTAACCTGCCACATCAGGATCGCCGTTGTCCCCTTTCACCTGCAATTCGACAGTAATACTTGGAATGGCTAGCTTCCCCGTTGTTAAAGGGTAAAGGGTCACTTCCCATTGTTGTATCGCGTAAGTTTTACCATATCGTCGCTGAGTACCATTAATCGCAAACCGATTTCGATTGGCAATCAGCGCATTTTCTACTTCAAAACGATGTACTCGAGTTCCTTTGGTAAACCATGTATCCGTGCCAACCTCTATCGTAATAGTTGTTTGTTGACGAAGGGAGACGGTGTCTGTTGGAGTGACCGAAGCCTTGATAAATACTCGTCCCTTTTGTTGCAATTCACTCATAGTTGTCGCCTGGCAACTCCACGTTATTAAGACCAGTACAACAAAAGATAAAAACGACCACCTAACTCTCATTGATTTCCCTTCTGCTCTACGTAACGTTGCGTAGCAACTCCCATCTCCAACTGTCGATGAAATTTATAAGTAAGAAATACGCTGAGGTCACTATTGACGCGTTTCATCCATTTATCGTGAACGGAAGAATCGGCAAGCAAGTCTTCTGCTGTGAGTTTTTGCTCTTGTAACAACGAAGGATCAACTTCTTGAGTCACCCCTTCCGCAGTTTGTGGCTTATCTCCTAACTCCTTGCTAGCTTCCATTTCACCACTGGTTAATTGGCCTTCTGAAAACTCATTTATGTGTTGTATGATCCTCTCCATGAGTTCTAGGTTTTGAGTCGCTGTCACATTTGCAGGCTCTCGATCCAATATGTCACGATAAAGCTGACGAGCGGCCATATATTCCCGTTGATGTGCAAGTGATGCTGCCGCGCCAAGCTGTGAAGCCGTAGTATCGACTCTCATGTAGTACTGTTGAGCACTAATGTAGTCGCCTGATAGATAATAAGCGGTTGCTCTCCAATATGGTTCCTCAAAAGTCTTAGCCGCCAACTCGTATTGCTGCTGAGCAAACAAGCGTTGACCTTGTTGATCCTTAGTCAGCCAAATATCCATCCAATGTATCGAATCAGCATAAGTAGTAGGGCTATATCCCGAGCCTAATAACATTACGATGACCATCCCCCATTGAACTAACCACCCACGTCGGAACCACAACAGATACAGCAGCATCAATGGCACAAGTAAGTAATAGCCAGAGTCATACCATGGCTCACTCTCTTCTCCATAAAACTGAGCGTGTTTCGCAATCAATGAAGCAAGTTCAACGACATCTTTGTTATTTAGCGAATACATCACCGACTGACCGTCAACGCGATTTGATAACGACGCAAGCTTCCTCTCCTCTAAAGGAAAAACAACATCGGTATCGCTATGACCGATTCCCCAAATCAACAATTGATGATTGTGACTAGAGAAGTAATCTTGGTACGCAATTATCGCTTCGTTACTTAGCCCATCTGTTACTAATAATACCGTGCCCGATGACTTTGCTTTACTTAACACTTGGTGGATTGGTGACAAGGTGTATTCGGCAAATTTTCCGTCTCTTGGTACCACGTTAGGCTTAATCGCGTTTAGTAGCGGTTCGAATAGAGCTAGATCTTGCGTCGGAGGCATAACCAGATGAGCACTTCCAGAAAACACGACTAAAGATACTTTCCCCTTATTGTGCAACTTGAGCAATTGGAGTACTTTCTGCTTTGCAATAAACAGTCGGCTTGGAGCAACATCTGACTGCGACATTGAGCTAGAGACATCCAAAACAACAACCAGTGGCGCTGTATCTTCTGCAAAAGGAGAGGCTTGTCGATACCAACTTGGGCCAGCAACAATGATAATCGCGATAACGCCCACCAACGTCAGCCCCTTTAAAGGCAATTGGCTAAACCAGTTTGGCCTCCCCACCAGCAATGCATCGCGCAGGTGAATGGGCAAACTCGTCATCCATTCACTTCTCTTTGCTTCGTTACGCCAACGCAAATAAACCATACTAAGTAGAGGGATCAACAGCAGCAGCCCTAACGGTCGAAGAAAATGAAACTGCTCTATTAGCGCTTGACCAGTCATAGTTCCCTCTTAGGCTGTGCTTTTACTCGAAAACGAAAGACTTTGGTTTGAAACATTAGCCGATAGAGCATAAACATAAGATGATTCAGAACTCCCAACAGCACTGGCACAAAATGCAAGCTAGTTTTAGGTTGATAAGTAAAGCTCTGATATTCCTTAGGTTCCAACACCGAAATGGTCTGATATACAGCGTCTAAATCTTCTTGGGACATAGCAAGAAACGCTTGCCCGCCGGTGACGGTAGCCATTGTCTCGATCGTGCTAAAATCTATGGCTTGATCGCCTGTCGTATTTGGGCTACCCATGGCAACTATATACAGTCGAATACCGTATGCCTGAGCGACTTTTGCAGCGTCAATGGGTGGCACTAAACTGTCTGTATCATTGCCATCTGTCAGTATGATCGCGACTTTCTCTACCGTCTGATTCTCAGGGTTATCTATATATGTTTTTATCGTTAGACCGACCGCATCTCCCAAGTGTGTGCTCTCTCCAGCCATTCCTACTTGGGCCTGATCGAGCAAAGCAAGCCACGCCTCATGGTCAGCAGTAAACGGGGATTGAAGATAGGCGGAATCACCAAAAAGAATTAACCCTAGTCGGTCACCTTCTCGTTTTGCGGCAAATGTTTCGAGCACCGATTTGGCAGCGGTTAAACGATCTTGTTCTTTTCCAGAATTATCTAGAAAGTCCCTTTCCGACATAGAACCTGACAAATCCACCACTAACATGAGATCACGGCCGCTAAGCTGGTAGGTTTTAGGTGTGTCCAACCACATTGGTTTTGCTATTGCTATCACCAACATTAACCACGTAGCGATAATCGACACACGCTGCCAACGACTGGCTCTAAGACTGGCTGCCCCTTTAGTTGCACGAAGGTTTAGTCCATTGACCAGTCGCTTAAAAAAAGGAACAGAAAGTGCCTGCTGTGTTGTCTTATAACTTGGAGCCCAGAGATAAATGAAATATGGCAATGGAAGCAAAATCATAAGCCAAGGATATTCTAACTCGATCATTGTCTTACCTTAACGATGCTGTTTAATCCAGTCACAGGCCATTAACTCAAGCTGTCTTAATTGACTGGGTGTCCATTCTTGATTCCGGTTTTTTGCATAGATTGCCTGCTGCCATTGTTGAGCAATTGAACTTGAGAACATATTTGAATTGCTCTTAGACTGTAAAAACAACAGCCATGCTTCGCCATACAAAGAAGCAACACTCGAATGCGGATAGCAATGACACGCGGTTTGTTTCAAAACGCTATTGAGTACCGTTAAGTAGTAATTCGGCTGATTCTTAGGTAAGCGTGCGATGGCTTTCAATGCGATACGTCGATAACGGTTGGCTTGATAACTTCTCCACCACCTCAACAAGATGAGAAAGCTACTGAGCAATATAAAAACTCCGGCTATTTTCCAGCCGATTGTCTGCGGGAAAAATGGCGTCATCTCGGGTATAGCTGGATCAATTAAATCTCGTAGTAATATGTTGTTTTTAGACATGTACTTTCTCACTCAACTGTTGCTTTAATTGCGAGAAATGTTGTCCTGACGTATCGAGTTGAAGATAAGGGATCCCCAGAGATTGCAATTCCTGTTTAACACTGAGGTGATGTTGTTGCCACAGAGTATTGTAGCTGTCGATTTTCTCTTGAAAACTGCTATCCACTGCGACTTGAAGTTCACCGTCACTGAAGCAAATCGCCTCCTGTATTAATAGCTCTTGCTCCATCGGGTCTTGAATTGAAAGACATACTAGGTCGTTGTGTGCTTGCAGTCGACGAGTCATAAAACGTGTTTCAGAGTCATAGTCGGAGAAATCTGAAATCACAACAATCACTGCACCTTTTAATTTTTGACGCAGCAAGCGTTGTACAACACTGTTAAAAGTCACTCTCTCAGTTTCACTATTACGTTTTACCAGTTCATTATTTTCTGTTTCTAGTAAGCGAAACAATCGTAGAAGCTCACTATGTGATCGCCTAGGTTTAAACCAGCTTAGATCTTGAGTCCCAAATACAAGGGCGCCGACACGGTCGCTTTGCTGAAGAACCTGCCAACTGAGTGCAGCAGTCACTTGTGCCGCCACAACGGATTTCATTATCTCGACGGTAGAAAAGTACATGTTGCTTCTCTGATCAACACAGAGCAGTACAGTTCGGTCTTTCTCTTGTCGATATTCTCGGACGTGCGGTTGATTTGTTTTGGCCGTCACTAACCAATCGATATTTCGGACATCATCACCCGCTTGATAATGACGAAATTCTTCAAACTCCAAACCTCGTCCTCGAAAACCTGATAAATGTCCTCCAACAAGCCGACTTGCTACCTTTTTCGATGGTGGAAACTGAAACGCATGTAAACGGTGTTTTACTTGCGTGAGCTCCTTTAAGGTAGTTGCGATTCTTGGATCCACAGCAGTCGTCTTCATGAAACTAACTCAACGGCACTTGACGTAATAGCTCATCGACGACGTGTGTTGTGTTTATGCCCTCAGAAACAGCGTCAAAGCTGAGAGATAAGCGATGGCTTAATACGAACGGAGCAACGGCTCTGACATCGTCAGGCGACACAAAGTCCCTGCCTGATAAAAACGCATGAGCACGACTACAACGATCCAATGCAATCGATGCTCTTGGGCTTACACCAACATCTATCCAATCCGCTAAGTCGCTTTGTGGATAAGCTTCAGGGCAACGAGTCGCGACCACTAAATCAACCAAGTACCTATCTATCGCATCCGAAACATGGATTTGCTTTACAGCTTCGCGCGCGGCATTTAATGTCTCAACTGAAAACCATTCGTTGCCTTCAAAGGTCGCGTTCATCTTTGTCGCCGACTTGTGCTCGTTTCTATCCTCATCTCGAACTAAACGAATAATATCCATCTCTGATTGGCTACTCGGATAATCCACAGTGACTTTCATAACGAAGCGATCCATTTGTGCTTCAGGTAAAGGATAGGTTCCTTCTTGTTCTATGGGATTTTGCGTTGCTAGCACCATGAAAGGTTGAGGCAGTGACTTAGTTTCCCCTGCGACAGTGATGGTCCCTTCTGCCATCGCCTCGAGTAACGCCGCTTGTACTTTCGCCGGAGAGCGATTGATTTCGTCAGCAAGTACAATTGAACTGAAGATCGGTCCTGGCTGAAATGCCAGTTTTCCTTCTTCGTGTTGGTAGATTTGAGTCCCCGTAATATCAGAAGGCAATAAGTCCGGAGTAAATTGAATCCGGCTAAAATCAAGATTCAAACAATCCGCTAAGGTCTTTACCGCTCTTGTTTTTGCGGTACCCGGTAATCCTTCCAATAAAATATGACCACCAGTTAACAACGCTATCACCATAGATTTCGTTACATGCTGCTGGCCAATGACATTTCGATTTACCTGACTAATAAGCCTAGTAAGTACTGTGTGTTGGATATCTTGAGTCATCATTATTCTAATTAGCGTTCTTTGCTTGAGCGTGTTTTTTGGTGAGCGGCATCAAGGCCTCTTCAGGGTAGAGTTTGC
This sequence comes from Vibrio sp. McD22-P3, assembly GCF_021568915.1. Lineage (NCBI taxonomy): Bacteria > Pseudomonadati > Pseudomonadota > Gammaproteobacteria > Vibrionales > Vibrionaceae > Vibrio > Vibrio sp. McD22-P3. The sequence goes on along the minus strand of NZ_JAKGTN010000010.1, from coordinate 95,945 downwards.
GTAGCTGTGTTAAACAAGTAGAGGCGTCGACGCCCATGGCTAGCTTTGCTTCACAAAGCGAGTACAGATAATGAGGTACGCCTAACTGAACGTATGCTTGTTCAAACAAATCTAACGCCCTTTCAGGGTTACTTTCGGCCAGCATAAGTCCGAGTAAATAAGTATATTGAGTAATATCTGGCTCTAGTTCATGGGCTCGCTGCATATGTTCGATTGCTAATTGGTTTTGCTGCTTTCGCCAATAAGAGAGCGCTAAGCTGTGGTGTAGTGTTGCTGATGTTGGATGAGCTTCAAGCCCTTGGCTCAATACACGTATCGAGTCGTGATCTTGTCCGATTGCTTTGTAGAGCTCAGCCAATTCAACCGCAACTTGAACGCTAGGCTCATTCTTCCATTCTTTAAGCAATAACAGCTTAGCTTCGTTGTATTGCTGGCGCATACGGTATAGCCAGGCACTCTCAACTCGTCCATCCGTAGTATCGTCAGACACTGTTAGTTGCTGTTCTATCGCAGCGTCTAGTACTTGTTGATATTGGCCAGGAAGTGATGTCCATAATGGTGCTAATGCGCTTACCGCACGCGAACGCACTCTTGGTTCAGAGTCTTCTAGTAACGGCGAAATGAGATCCCACCTTGCTCTGCCCTGCCATCTTTGCGCAGCGGTAATACTTGCTATCCTGAGCTCGATATACTCTGACCTTGATGCACGACCTAGCGCTATTAACGCATTCGCACCGGAGTAGTTTCCCAACATCTGGGTTGCGGCGATACGCTGACTGAGCGGTAACGTCACATCCTGAGACATTTCAGATAACGTATTTTCTCTGCTGTACTCGTACGTCGTGTTTTGTGGCGATGAGACGTTAGCACTATCTGTTGTATTAGCCCTTTCTGTCGTGTTAGTACTATCTATCGTGTTAGGACTACCTATCACTGGAAGCGAAACACTGGCGACCAGAAAAATCATATTAATGAGCGATCTCATGATGATAGGTCCTCATCACGTATCTGTTGGCTTAACGCTTCTGTCCTGATCATTAAGGCGTGAAGAAAATAGACGTGTTCGGTCTGCGGCATTTCATGCATATCGAGCCACTCATTTACAGCGTGTAAGGTGTCGATATAGCGTATATCGGAATTGGCGGAGGAATCTAAATATGCCAGTTCGCGTAAGGAATCAACTAAAGTTGGATAAGCCATTTCTGGCATAACCAATGCCTTCATCTGTTGATTAAACACCTGTTCCAGTACGTCATGATTTCCTTTTGCAATTTGATACTGCGTTCGCTTCTTCTGGTATGAATCCCCACAATCAGAGTGTTTAGGATGTTGTTGACAGTAGTTGAACTGAGTAGCAAAAACGGTATACCGAATACTCATATTCTCAAATGCCAAATCAATCATCTTTTCTACCTGTTCAACAGGGAATAAAGTCTCAATGTTTTCAGTTGTGTTCACGGAAGCGGCTGTTCCACTAGACATCAACGCCAATAAACTGGTGAGAACCATATTACGGATGGTATTCATCATTTCAGGTCCCTACTTAAACCGAATTTTCATTGCATCGGCATTGATGCGTTTGTGTACCGGATACCCCATCGTTGCAACAACCATTGAGATATATGGGTCGATATGGGAGAAGAACTGTTTCCAGCCACCACATAGATAATTAAGACCACTTTCCCCATCGAGTGTTTTGATAAATCGGTTCTTTGGACATTCTCCAAAACATGCAAACTGGTACTGACACTCTCTGCATTGTTTGGGAAGAGTGCCTTCCTTGGCGTTCCCAAACTCTTGTTGGCCTGCAGAAAACTGTAAATCTTCTAACGCCACGTCATTGATATTGCCCAGTTTGTATTCCGGATAGACATAATGGTCACAGGCAAACACATCGCCGTTGTGCTCAATGGCTAAACCTTTACCACACATAGGGGCAAACACGCAGAGTGGGTTAATTCGTCCCATCCAGGACTCAATACATGCTTCGAAGTACGGAACATTGACCTGGCCGATATCGTTTTCGAGCCATTCATCAAAAATAGTGCAAAGGAAATTGCCCCATTGGCTTGCCGATACACACCAAGGTTCTAGTATCGAATTTGGATGACTTGGCTCTGTTTCGGGCATTCCTTGGAATAGTATTTCTGATTCGGGCCAATGTTGAGGCGCGGTTTCTCGAAAAGATTTAGGTTCAACAATAGGTATGAATTGCATCTGTGGCGAGCGCACTTCATCACGTAAGAAACGATAAACTTCTAATGGATTAGAACCAGATATGTTGTTCACACAAGACAATGTAGCAAAGTTAACTTTATGCTTGTGCAAGATATCCACACCTCGCATAGTTTGCTTGAAAGTCCCCTTGCCCGAGCGATTTGTTCTGTAGGTATTGTGGATCATTTCTGGGCCATCAATACTTAGTCCAACCATAAAGTTATTCTTACTAAGAAACTGCCCCCACTCGTCATTCAGTAAAGTGCCGTTAGTTTGCAGGTTATTTTCTATTTTCACGCCTTTCGGGCGATACTTTTTCTGTAAACGAACCACATCACGAAAGAATTTCACACCCAGTAATGTTGGTTCCCCACCTTGCCAGTGAAAGACGATTTCAGGGAAGTTTTGTTGTTCAATATAAGACCTAATATAATGTTCCAACATTTCCCGTGACATTTGACTGCCACACCCTTTTTCATGCCCCAACAGCTCTTCTTTGCTCAAGTAATAACAGTATGAACAGTCGATATTGCAGGCTGAACCAATAGGCTTAGTCATAATACTCATACGCTTAGCAGGTTGCTTTAGCGGAAGTGTTTGGCCGAGATACTGTGTTTTTTGGGACATATTGAAGCCTCGCGTTGGTGTCACAAACCTTGTGATAAGCGCTTCCCTGTGTTGATTGAAGTGCCATTATCCCGCCACTTTAATTCACCGTAATCGGTAATTTTACTGCTTAGTTCCAATGCAATTTCTTATATTTAGATGTAAAAAAAGCCCGACATTAATGTCGAGCTTTGATGAGCATAACAATGGCTTTATTTATATTGAGCTCTTTGCCAGATATTCATTTTCTCTACAATTTGGTCGATAGAGAAAGATCCAGGAACCTGTCTAGGTGGGAATTCTTGGAACGTTTGAAGGAACTGACCTGTGGTCGCAGCACCTAAGTATAGGTAAGGCAAGTGTTCGATGTACCATTGAGTATACATGCCTTCGTGATCAGCGACCTCATATGGGTCTTGGCGTAGGTTATACATTTTAGGAGCTCGTAGCTCTTCAAATGAACAGTTCCAAGTTTCCAAGCCATGACAGTTGTTCACACTGAACATAATCTTGTAATCACCGACGCGAACCGCCGAAATATCACCAACATCTGTTGCATAGATATAGTAATGGCGCGGCCACGTTGTTAAGTTGTGCTGCGTAGTCGCCTTACCTGTTTCTAATGCAGGAAGCAGATTGTAGCCATCAAGATGTACCTTGTACTCTTTACCATTGATCTTCTTACCTTTCTTCAGATCTTCTACAATCGTAGTATCCCCTGCTGCTGCAACAAATGTTGGCATCCAGTCATTGTGCGCTGCGATTTCGTTGACAACAGAGCCAGCAGGAATTTTCCCTGGCCAGCGCATCATGGCAGGGACACGGTGACCACCTTCCCATGATGAGTTTTTCTCGCCGCGGAAACGAGCTGTACCACCGTCTGGCCAAGACAGTTTCTCAACGCCATTATCTGTTGTGTAACTCACGATAGTATTGTCAGCAATCTTTAGCTCATCTAGTTTGTCTAAAAGCTCACCAACCATATTGTCGTGCTCTACCAAGCCATCACCATAAATGCCGCCGCGCTTTGAAAGACCCTTTGATTCTTCTTTAAGATGAGTCCAAACGTGCATCCGAGTCGCATTGAACCAAACGAAAAACGGTTTATTTTCTTTGTGAGCGCGGTCGATGAAATCGAGAGCTGCCGCAAGAAACTCTTCATCCACTGTTTCCATGCGCTTTTTCGTTAATGGACCCGTATCTTCGATCTTGCCGTCTGCATAGGAGTGAATCACACCGCGCGGTCCAAATTTCTTCTTGAACCAAGGCATTTTTGGATAATCTTGATGCTCTGGCTCTTCCTCAGCATTTAAGTGATATAGGTTACCGAAGAATTCATCAAAGCCGTGATTAGTTGGTAAGTGCTCATCTAGGTCACCAAGGTGGTTTTTACCGAACTGACCTGTCATGTAGCCTTTTTCTTTAAGCACAGTCGCAATCGTTGGGTCTTCAGCTTTTGAGCCTTGTTTGGCTCCTGGCATACCTACCTTAGTCAAACCAGTACGCATTGGGTGTTGACCTGTAATAAAGGCTGCACGACCTGCTGTACATGAGTTTTCACCGTAGAAATCAGTGAATAAGACACCTTCGTTAGCAATGCGGTCGATATTTGGAGTCCAGTGACCTGCCTGGCCCTTAGTGTATGCACTTAAGTTATCGATACCGATATCGTCACCCCATATTGCCAAAATATTTGGACGTGAAGTGTCGGTTGTTGCGAAGCTTGTCATTGACGTCGCAGCTAACGCTGCACCTACCGCTAGTTGTAGGAACGTTTTCTTTTGAAACATAGTTCAGACCTTGGATTAGAAATAAATCAGAACTATTATTTAAAAAGCGATGTATTGGGTAATCAGTATAATTACTGCTTATTTAATTCATAGATAGTTAAATAGCGCTCCCCCTCACTATAAACCATAAGTACCAATAATAATCGATAAAGAAAATTGACCCTAATCATAATTTACTAGCTTTTTAATGGTTATAGTTCAAATGTCCTATTGGTTCAGTACATTTACTGTATTTCACTCTATTTTCACTCCCTATCATCCCTTCACCTATTCATTTCAGAGTCGCCATTTTGAGCGACATAATATCTTGGTCCAAACTCAGGTGTCTTTATGTTAGATTACTTTGCTCTATTTCTGGTTTTTTTTGTATTTATTACAATATTTTATGGAATAATTGTCATTCATGACATTCCCTACGAAATCGCTCACAAGCGTAACCACCCACATCAGGATGCAATACACGTAGCAGGTTGGGTTAGCCTCTTCACACTCCACGCCATATGGCCTTTTTTATGGATTTGGGCCACGCTGTACAAGCCTGGCACCGGGTGGGGATTCACTCAACAACAAAAACTTCAACTAGAGTCTGAGCTCGTTCATCTAAAAAATGAAATCGCTGAACTTAAACAGCATATAAATAAGGCAGAGGGTTAATAATATGGACATGTTGATTATTCTAACTTATACGGCTTTATGTATTGGTATCTTTAAACTGTTTAAGATTCCTCTTAATAAATGGTCGGTTCCTACAGCCGTTTTAGGCGGGATTGGGATTTTAAGTACCATTATGATTGCGATGAACTACAACCACCCTTATGCTAAATTTTCTAAAGAAGTGTTTGTCTCAGTCCCTATCATCCCTCAAGTTACGGGGACTGTTAAAGAAGTTCACGCCAAAGCCAATGTGCCTGTTAAAAAAGGTGATATTCTATTTACTTTGGAAAATGACAAACAACAGATTGCACTCCGTAAAGCGAAAGCTGCTTTAGAAGAAGCGAAAAGCATTGCCTACCAAAAAGATCAGGGATTAGTTTCAGCAATTGCAAACACTGAAAAAGCACAAGCCGCAGTACAAAAAGCAGAAGCCAATTTAAACCGTACCTTTTCAACCTACCAACGTTACACCGAAGCTCATACGCAAGGCGGCGAAAACTCTCCATTCACAGATGGTCAAATTGAACGACAGAAAGAGCTCTACAACTCTGCAAAAGCCAGTGTTGATATCGCTCATTCTACCCTAGATGCCGCCGAATCAGAGCAAGAGCGAGTTCGCCTAGATGCAGACTCAAATATCTATGGCGAAAATACTCGTGTGGCACAATTAATCGAAGCAGTAAAACAAGCAGAGCTCGATTTGGAATACACCATCGTTCGTGCCCCAGCCGATGGTATACCGACTCAAATTGCCTTAGCTCCGGGTTTTCGCTCTGCATCGATCCCGCTACGCCCCTCAATGGTCTTCATTCCAGATACCGGAAAACGTCAAATTGCCGGGATGTTTTGGCAGAACTCTTTACGAAGACTCCAACCAGGTTTAGAAACTGAAATGATCTTAGATTCACAGCCTGGTAAAGTGTTTACAGGGAAATTGGTCAGTGTGTTGCCAGCAATGCGAGAAGGTGAAGTGCAAGCAAATGGTACCTTAGTATCAGCCAGTACTTTAACTCGACATGGTTTTGCTGTTGGAATTATCGAGCTTGACGAAGACCTGGATAATTATGAACTACCAATGGGTGTTCAAGGCCAAGCTGTCGTATTGAATCATGAAGGAGATATTCTTCATACTTCAATCGTACGTCGAGTTTTGTTGCGTATGATGTCTTGGTTAAAGTATGTTTGGCCAATGAAGTAAACTACTCTAGATGTAACAACCTCGGCTTTTGCCGAGGTTTTTTTGTAACTTCAGATTTATCGCATCAAAGCTTTTTTTGCCTTCCAGTTCTCAAGCCAATAACCCAATGTATAAGTACAAATAGTGATATCTGTTATCGCAAATGGAATAAAGCTGGCATTTAGATGTACAGTTTCAGGGTTAAAGAAGTTAGATACATACAAGTACACCATGAACAACTTCTCCAAAAACGAATAGAGAATAATAGATTCCCTCCATTGTGGTTTAAACGCTGATGCAGCGATAAAGAAACCCATTAAGCCAACCATGATTCCCCAGTGTCGAAATAGAAACACATAATTAGCATCATAAGGAAGATTATTCATGTCTCGTAAAGCCGACTCGGGATTGACGGCGTATATCCCCGCATACATCGTAATTAAGCCACCAACAACGAGAAACGGTTTTAAGAATCGATTAAAAAACATAATGCACCACTTTGCTAACGTTAACGAAAATAATTTGACGAAAAATCAATCTATAACGGGAGTCTATCCAATGGCAGCTGCTGAGTATTCAGTAAGAATTACGGTATATAACGAGCGAATTGAGTAGAAGTAGCGCTAGAATAGCGCTACTTGAAAGGTGAGAGTTTAGAAGCTTAGATTAACGCCTACAAAATGGATATGGCCTTCAAAAGTACCATTAAGGTCTGGTAGTGGCGTATTCAACCCGTTATCTGGTGCTCCGACTTGTCGCTCCACGGGTATAGAACCAAAGTCTGCAAACTCATAAAAGAAGTCGACTGTTTTGTCCCCCCATTCAGTGCTCGCGCCGAATGAATAACGATATTGCTCACCAACTGGCAGATCTACCCACTGCAAAGAGGGATCATCTTGTGGCGAAGTTTCATAGGAGAATCCAGCTTTTAATGCCCAACCGTTGTTGAGTTTATACTCTGTACCCACTGCAAATTTCCAAACATCCTGCCACTGTCTATCTACTGAACTTGTTAGGTTGTCGGTATATAACGGCGTTTCCTCAAAATCACTCCATTGATGGAACTGAATTGAGCTCAAAATAGCGATTTTCGAGTTAACATCATAACGACCACTCAGGTCAACAATGGCGGGTACTAACAACTCAGTTTGAACTGGTAACGACATTGCCGGGTCAACAGATGTTGCCGTAACAGCAAACTCGTGTTCCAATTTAGAGCGATAGCTAAGTCCGATGGACAAATCTTGCTGCTTATGCATAACACCCGCGGTATAGCCATAAGCCCAGTCAGTATCCAAGTCCGTTTGCAATGAAGCCGTGGATACTTCAAGTAATCCATAGCTAATCTGAGCACCTAGTGCGATAGACCAGTTTTCGTTCAACTTGTAGCTCATATTGGGATTCAATTGAACCCCAGTCATAAATGCCTTATCTAAATACGGCGCTCCTGCCCACTCACTACCGTATTCAATTGATGAACCACCAACAACACCAAAGTTCACACCAAGATGAAGCGAATCATTCAGTTGTCGAACATAAAATACCCCAAGTGAAGGCATCGTAGTGGTCGCTTCTCCGTCACCATTGGCTATACCAGATTTATCGTCATAATCCATTTTCAGGTTGAGCAACATTGCATTGACCGTCGTCAATTGCTCACCCATAAAGGCCATTGAGGCAGGGTTAGTCCATGTGGCGGCTGCAGATTTAGTGTAAACACCATCACCAGCACCAGCAGCACCCGCGTTGGCCGTAACGGCCTCTTGCAATAACAAACCACTCGCTTGAACTGTCGGCGCTAGTAGCAACAATGCGATCGTAGATTTCTTCATGTGAATTCGCTCTAAAAGAAAGTATTAGGAAATTTCCATGTGCAGTTAGCTGCACTTTTGTTGATTATTTAACTAATACAATTTTAAAAAACTGAGCTTGTGAAATGATCGGTAAAAATACTGCACCGGAAAGAACGAATGGTATTTTGTGAAGGCGGTATGTTGAAAGAAATTAATGCCGCACCTATACCAAAATATACAGTGAGGTACGGCTTCGAATTGAGTAACTATAGACAGTGATTATTATTTTCTACGAGTATCATTATGCCCGGCCATAAAGTCATTCGTGCCAGTTATCTTAGAGATCCAATCCCAACCACGAAAACCGACCAAACCACGAATAAAGGGAATAACACCTACAGCACGTGGTCGTGCTACGAGTATTTTGTTCTTTTTAATCCCCTTCCAAACCGCATCGACCATTTCATTTGTTGAGATCATTGGCATTAACTTAGAATGTGCACCTGCGAACATTCCTGTATCAATGTGGCCAGGCGTAACTGTCGTAACTTTGATATGCGGTAGCGTCTCAGCCAGTTCGACGCGCAATCCCTGAGACCAGCCTAACATTGCCCATTTGCTAGCACAGTACACTGTGATTCTTGGGCAGTACATGAAACCAGCACCAGATGAAATATTGACGATATGACCCTCATTTACTTCCGCCATTGCAGGTAAAAAAGCACGCGCGATATGCATAGGTGCAGTACTATTTATTTGCATTGATAAATCAATTTTTCTTGGGTCATGATCAATAAAGTGTTCGGACACAACGATACCCGCATTGTTAATTAAGAGCTCGACCGCACCGATATTTTTCAGAATGATCTCCGCAGTTTGATAAACCAACTGAGTATCCGTAACGTCGACTTGAAACGTGTATATTTGAGTCTCGCTGTTATGAAACTCTTGTTTAACCTGCTCCATTGCATCTTGGTTTAAATCCCAGATTATGACGGTTTTTGCACCCTCAGCGACTGCACGCTCTACATATGCCTTACCCATGCCACTCGCACCACCCGTTACAAGCACGGTCTTGTTCATAATGCTTTTCATACGTTGATTCTCTCTCGATAATTGAAATTCGATTTATCTTTAGAACTGTTGCTCTATTATTGAGAGGAAGTATACGAATTGACTATGCAGGAATATGCAGTAATTAATACTGCAATAGTAGTACTTAAGGGGTAACGGATTATCACCCCTTATAATCGATAAGATAATTGTCTAAGAATTGGCAAAATATTTTAGTTAGCGGTCAACGGATTCGATGCCTAAGCCATTCCTAAGCGCAAATTGCACTAGTTCTGTATGATTATCCAAATCCAATATATCGAGCATTCGATATTTATGCGACTCTATCGTTCTTGGGCTCAAGAACAGCTTTTCGGCACACTGTTTTGCGGTATAGCCCTGGGCAAGCAAAGTAAGTACCGTACATTGTTTTTTGCTCAAAAGTAGAAGCTTTTCGCTCTCATCGACTGCATTGCTATCATCAAGACTTAGATTACGGGTCATAGTCGCATGCTGCCAGAAGCATAACCAAATATCACACAACAAGCGCAGTCGCTTCAGGTTTTCCTCTGATAATGGCGGTTCATCTAGACTAAAACGGGAAAAGGCAAGCGCTCCCCACGTCTGACCAAATAGTTCCAAACGAATAATGCCATGCCATCTAGCACCTTCACGATAGAGTTCTTTTACAGGATCAAGTGAGTGCTTGGCTAACGCTTCGCTGTCAAATATCTGCCATGTTTGTTTTGAACGTAAAATTCTTAGGTAGTCCTTGTAATTACCTTTAAGAAATCGTTGCTTTTCGAGTGGAGGGATACCTTTTCGAGAGACGGAGATCGTCTTACCATCATTAAGAAGAATCATCGAATTGGGAAACACTGTTAGCCTATCGAGCTTGAACCACTCTAATGCTTCTTCAGCAAGTTCTACAAAATTGTCCAGAAACTCATTAGGTTTTGAGGCCGTCAGTCGCTCTGATTGACTCATTAACAACTCTTCAAAAGTACTCTTCATTCTAATTCTCGCGATACAACAGACTAATAATTATAGTTTTTTAAAGCTAGCCCATCTGGAAAAAGTGTCAACGTGTGGGCTAAAAATTGGGATTTTATTAAATGTTAATTCTTGGCAAAAAAAGGCCAGTAGCTAATGCTACTGGCAAAGGGTTAAATAGAACAGTGTCAAAGACTAAATTAGATGTTTACGTTAGCGCGTAGGAATAGCTTGTCATCATCTTCAGACGTAAATTTGTAATCAGTCACTAACTCAAGGTGTTCGTTAAGACGGTATGAAGCACCGATAGTGAACCAGTCATCTTTATCAAATGTACCACCTTTGTTGCTCTCTTTATCAAAATTGTAGTTTTCCGAGTTATATGTCGATGAGATAGAGAGGTTCATTGTCGCTTGGTAAGCGATACCTAGTGCATAACCCTCTGTTTCCTCATTATTTACCGCATTTGTACCATCTGACTCAACGTCAGCAAAATCGTATTTTGCAGCAAAGTTAAACTTGTCAAATACTGCTACCGCACCAATCGTGTAGACTTTTTCGCTACGGTCGATTGCGTCTGTTGAATATTCACCTTTTGCGATATCCACATAAGTACCACCGATAACAACTGGACCTACTGTTGCAGAACCACCAACAGCCCATGCATCATTAGTATGTTCCCATGCCGCACCGATATCGAAGTTTTCACCAAAATAGTGGTGGTTAAGTTGCTCGTCAGTACACGCCGCTTCATCAGCTTCTGCACCTAAACCGTACTCTTTAGAGATATCACCAAAGCCAAGGTATACATCCGCAATACCACATTGTTTACCAAATGTCGTAATACCTGCTACCGTCTTAGTACCAAATACAAAGCGGTCGACATAGTTTGTCGCTTCTACTTTTGTATCTAATCCACTCCAAGCATAGCGAGCTTCACCACCCATTAGAATCGAAAAGCTATCTGTCACCGAATAACTTAAGTCCGCACCTACTTTAAACATATAAGTTTGGTCAAAGTTTCCATCTGCTTGGTCATCAAATAATACGTTACCGCCTAACTCTGCCCCTGCGTAAGCGACGCCAGACAATTTATCGTTCTCAATAAAATCATACAGGTTATTTGGTTTATCAGCAGTAGAAGACAGATCTGAGATATTTGCTGCAGATGATTGCTCAGCAGAGATAGTTGCTGCGTCTGATTCTGCTAAAGCAGGTGCCGACAAAATCATAGCGATTGCAATGGCCAGTTTTTTCATTTTTTGTATCCCGATAGTAATGTTGGTTTGCTTATGTTTTTGAACGTAAGCGTCCTTTCGATGGGGATAATATTGAATCAACCAACATGGTATAAATACGGTAATATTACTGAAACTTTATTTCTCCACGTGCGGCACTTCACATTAATTAATTTATCAAAAAAGAACATTACTACTAAGTCAAATTATCCGATTTTAAACAACCAATTCACTAAGGTTTGGTACCGTAAATTTACTGAATTTAAGCTTTGACTGATTATAAAAAAACCAGCTTATTGCAAGCTGGTTTTTTTATTATTTAGCTGGATAATAACGTTGATATCATCTGCTTGACTTCATTATCTCCTGGTATAAACATCTGTTTTACTAAAGATACATCACCAGTCTTAAGTACTGTTTTGGCATGAGAGAAAGTATGAAAGCCCTCTATACCGTGATAAGCCCCTATTCCTGACTCTCGAATACCGCCAAATGGCGCATCATCAATAGCAGCGTGGAACAAAGCATCATTAATACACATCCCGCCAGACTTTATGTTCTTCGTCACCCAGTCTTGTCTTTCATCTGACTCACTCATTAAGTAAAGCGCCAGCGGGTTCGGATTGCATTCGATAATATCAAGCGCCTCTGTCAATTTTTGATAAGTGATTACAGGTAATAGTGGCCCAAAAATCTCATTCGTCATTACCAAAGAATCTGCAGTTGGATTGATAATAAGCTGAGTAGATAACAATCGATCTTCAAAGCGATATCCATTAGGGTGGCATGATACTATCCGCTCTGCTTTTCTTTGCGACTCTTCCAAATAATTATGAATCCGCGTCATTTGACTTTCCGTTGCCAGTGACGTCATCTCTAATGAATCGACACCATCAACGAACAGCTCTTGATATTGTGCTACATATTCAGCAATAAAAGCCTCTAGTTTATCCTCTGGCAATAAAACGTAGTCCGGAGCTATGCAATACTGGCCGTTGTTCGCGCTCTTACCTACAACGATACGTTCAACTGCTTTGGCAATAGTAATGGTTTCGTCGATCAACACTGGAGACTTACCGCCAAGCTCGAGCGTGACTGGTGTAAGATTCTCCGCTGCGGCTTTCATGACCAATCTTCCAACTGTTGTTGAACCAGTAAACAAAATATGATCAAAAGGCAGTGCACTGAATTGTGCAGCAACATCCGCCTCCCCTTCGATTACACACACTTCATCTTCACTAAATTCAGTCGCTAGTACATTCCTCAAAGCTGAGTTTAGATTCGGTGTAAACTCACTCATCTTGATTAACACGCGGTTACCAGCAGCCAATGCGGTGGTCAATGGATTTAGCGTCACCATTAATGGTGCGTTCCATGTACTAATGATGCCAACCACACCTTTAGGTTGATACACTACTTGCGCTTGCGAAGTACTCGCTAATAAAACTCCCGAATGGCGCAGTGACGGTTGCATCCACTTCTCTAGGTTATCGATGGTGTAATTGATATTGTTGATGATAGGTAGGATTTCGAGCATTGTGTCTTGTAAACTACGCTGTCCAAAGTCTTTGCCGATACTTTCAGCAAAAGTATCAATGTTACCAACAAGAATCTGCTTCAATTTCTGAAGCTTTTCCAATCGTTCATCTAAGGTGGGGTTAGTATTCGCTTTATACGCATCAATTGAGTTTTGAAATAAGTTATTTATGTTCATAGGATGTTCCACGTTGTTAGCAAGCTTTTACTACACAATAAATAACCGACTTATGCATCGGTAAAATATACTGCAAATTACTGCATAAAAAAAACGCCAAGTCATTCATAACCTAGCGTCTTTAAAATAAGCTTTAGATAAACATCCTATTTAGTTAAGTGCTTCATACTTTCTCTCAATCATACAATTGCGAAGCACAGTCTTATAATTTTCTAAATTCTTTTGCTGTTGTGCATTCTCATTTCCTTTGCCCGCTACACGACCGACCAAGAGTCCACCCGCCGCACCGATTTTTGCAGCGTCAGAACCACTACCACCTGCAATTGCTCCTGTCGCAGCACCAGCGGCAGCACCTTTAAGCAACCCTCTAGCTCCGCTGCCTCGCGAAGAGGTCACTTCTTCTTGAGTTTGATTTGCTAAGTTTTGACAATGTGCTAATTCCTGCTCCGCAACATCTTTTGTGACATTATCATAGTTGAAAATAAGCTTGGATTTTTGGTCAATAATGTCTCCACCTTTCACTGGTTCTTGTGCCATTGATAAAAAAGACGCGCTCATTATCATTCCTGCTGCTATTAGCTTCTTCATATTTTAACTACTCTATTTGTCAAACATTGAAATAGCATGCACATTAAAAGTTGCGAGTCGTACCGTAATTTTACTGAATCAGAATTAGCCTTAATTAATCATTCCGTAAAATTACTCTATTTACTTTGAGGTTAGCTAAACATAATTGAAGAAATTCTTTTATAAATTAACAATCATGAGCAACATAAAAGTAAAAGCACAACAATACCTCGAAAAAGACATCATAGAGCAACTTCTTAGACCATCAGAAAGATTAGTAATTAAAGACCTCGCTAGGCGCTATTCACTGGGCTTATCGCCTCTAAGAGAAGCCGTTCAAGCATTATCACATACTGGTTTTATTCACTATCGTCCTAATCATGGAGCTTGTGTTGCTCCTCTATCAATGGACGAACTAAACAGCATTGTTGACTTCCTGTGTCACCAACTATTACCTAAAAAAGGAGTAGCACCCGAGAAAGAAAACGATGGCGTAGTTCAGGAGTACCAGTTGCTTTATCACTTTCGCAAATTTGGCGAGAGCACTAAACTGAATGATCCAGACCTGCCCAGTTTTTACCATATCGATGAACATTTAGTGGGAATGTTTGAATTGCTAATCCCAACAAACAAAGCTGTGGTGGTGCAGCGCGCTATCCATCAGTCGCTGCAAAACCTGAGGCGTTACTTACGACTTTATACTATTCATCACTGCCAACAGTGGCGCCGTTTGTATGCCCCAAGTGAACTCGACATGGTAGTGCACAAAGCGATCTATTCAGCACGTTCCGATTATCGTGAGTTATTAACCACCTACCTCATCAATATTCATTCGGTACTCGGAGAATCTATGGTGCTTGGTTCTAATCCACTTTTCACCTATGAATCGGTCGCAGTTTCACTCAAACGTTAACACCTTGCTTATCCTTACAGTTAATAAGGTGAGAAATTCTGCTTAAGTTCCCGTAGAATACGCCCTCATTTTTATTGGTAGGGTATAAGTTGTGACACGAGATCAGTTTGAGCTTTTAGCACCTGGTGGTGATGTTGAATCTATTAAAGCAGCAATTGCGGCAGGCGCTGATGCCGTTTATTGCGGACTAGACCGCTTTAACGCTCGAAACCGCGCAGCAAACCTAACCTTAGAAAACTTAACAGGTGTTTTGGCACTCGCACACGCTAACAACTGCCAGGTTTTCCTGACGCTTAATGTGTTGATCCTGGAGAGTGAGATTCCAGCAGTCATGCGACTGCTTGCTCAGCTAGCACAAACTGATATTGACGGCGTCATCGTTCAAGACCTAGGACTCGCTTACCTACTCAAGCACCATTTTCCTGAATTAGATGTGCACGCATCTACTCAGCTCAATACCCACAATACTGGGCAAATTGAGTTCTTAAAGCAGATGACGGTAAGTCGAGTTAATCTTTCGCGCGAGTTGAATATCAAAGAGATTGGTTATTTAGCCAAATTCGGCCACCAGCACAACGTGTTAATGGAAGTCTTTGTCCATGGTTCATATTGCATTGGATTCTCTGGCCTTTGCTATATTAGCTCTGCTCGCAATGGTGCGTCAGGTAACCGCGGACGTTGCAGCCAGCCATGTCGTGAGCAGTATGAGACGACAAAAGTAGGTTCCGATTACCCATTAAACTTAAAAGACAATTCCGCTTTTAATGACCTGCAAGCATTAGCCGATGCTGGAGTTTATTCTCTCAAAGTAGAAGGCCGTATTAAGAAGCCGCATTACGTCTACACTGTCGTTGATAACTGGAGAAAACAAATTGACCGTCTGTGCGACGGCAAAGCACTCTCCAATGATACAACCGATCTTTACACCGTATTTAATCGTGATTTTTCCAATGGCTTCCTGCAAGGTGAGTTTGGAAAAAACATGTATATCGACAACCCGCGTGATCACGCAGTAAAGCACTTCTCAACGGTCTATCAATGCACTACCAGTGATGAAGTTCAGTCCGTAAAACGTCGTCTCTACGATAAGAAAACCAAAATTATTCAACATGTTGAGTGTGAAGTTTCGGCGATGGACCTCGGTGCAACGAATACCGTAACCAGCTTAAAAGGCTCCATTGAAGCTCCTAAACTAGCGCCTCTACTTGAAAACCCGACAATTGGTAGTAAAAAGCGCCTTTCCATACTTGTTTCATCGGAACAGGACGTCAGTCTAACGCTTAACGATAATGTCGATGTCTACTATCAATTGCCGATGGGTCTAAAAGCCGAGTTAACATCACTCATTGCACTCTTTGAAGCTAATCCTCGACTCAAACCATGGTTCCCTGCCATTTTAATTGGTGATGATTTTGAGGCGGCGAAACAGCTGTTAGATGCCATTAATCCATCGACACTGGTAACTAATAATTCAGGAGTCGGCTTTTACGCACAAAGTACTGGGTTGAATTGGATCGCCGGCCCTCAGATGAACACTGCGAACTCTTATTCGCTCAAATGTTTAAACGACGAATACCAAGCCAGTGGCGCGTTCTTATCGAATGAACTGAGCAAAAAACAGCTCAAGTACATCCGTCGTCCAACTACGATGCGAACGTTCTACAGTGTTTATCATC
This sequence comes from Vibrio sp. McD22-P3, assembly GCF_021568915.1. NCBI lineage: Bacteria > Pseudomonadati > Pseudomonadota > Gammaproteobacteria > Vibrionales > Vibrionaceae > Vibrio > Vibrio sp. McD22-P3. The sequence continues at coordinate 79,554 of NZ_JAKGTN010000010.1, read as the reverse complement.
CAAATACTTTACTTACCAGTCGACAGTGCTTATTCCAACAAACTGAAGGATGTAAAAAGATTAAGGTAAATAATGGCTGTTTGAAGCGCTGCAGTAAACGAACGTCCATCATTAACTTAAAAGACAACCCATATGTGGTCGATAAACAAAAAGGCTCGTTTAATAGCCTTTATAGTGAGTTGAATGTTCTAAACCTTGAAGTACTCAATGACCACAACGATCTAATTACGGATGTATTCATTGATATGCGCAACATCCAAACTGAAACTAAGGTCAACGACGATAAGCAGCTAATTATCAACAGTTTTTTGCAGTGGCTGGCTGAGCCAGAGCATACATCAGGTGCTGTTATAGCGACTCTCATCTCGCCAACAACAAACCACCAATATTCGAAGGGTATTTAGGCCCTAGCTAACCAACGGTAGCCCATTGTTACCGTTGGTTTTTTACCAAGATTTACATTCAAACCTAGCGCATAATCGAAATAAACAGAGTATTATGTAATACAAATTCAACTCCCAACTCCTCTATCTAGTCTTAGAGTCTCTTGATGGAACACCAATGACAAATGGAATTCGCTACAAAGTAATACTACTCGCCTGCCTAATTATTAGCGTTGGTCAGTTGAGTATGGGCTTAGTATTCCCATCACTGCCTTGGATTGCTGCGGATTTTGATATTTCTTTGGACCAAGCACAGCTTCTGGTCGGTATCTATTTATTGGGTTTCGGACCATCTCAATTCTTGTATGGTCCCATTTCAGATGCTGTGGGACGAAAAAAAGTCCTGTTATCGGGACTCATCATCGCCTTAATGGGGCTAATAACAATAATTGTCTTTCAGAGTACGTTTGAAGGGATGGTATTAGGCCGATTTTTACAAGGCTTAGGGACGGGATGCTGTGCCGTACTCGCTAGAGCATCAACCAGAGACCAGTTTAACGGTGCTGATCTTCCAATTGCTATGTCCTACATCGCAATGGCCGCTTCCATAACCCCTGTCATTGCGCCAGTCCTCGGTGGTTTCATCAACTTCCATTTCGGTTGGAGCATGGTTTTCGTTTCCTTGTTTAGTTATGTTGCATTGGCATGGATAGTCATTGCTTTCCAATTCAAAGAAACAGTAGCTCAAAAATCTTCAATACCATCTCCACGAAAAATGCTGTGCCAATACTGGGAACTGATGCGTTCGACCTACTTTATGAGCTTCGCCAGTATCGGATGGCTGAACTTCAGTTTAATGATCACTACCGTATCCGTTATGCCTTTTATCATGCAGAATCAAATTGGTATGAATTCTGATGAGTACGCATTATGGGCGCTTATCCCGGCTTTCGGTATGATTTTAGGTACGACACTATGTAATCGAATACGTCCTATCATCGGTACAAGAAACATGCTCTTTTGTACGCCTCTCATACACTTAATTGCAGCACTTTGGTTATTTCTATCTCCCCTCGAACCTATCTATTTAATGCTAGGCCAGTTTTTGATGATTTTAGGTAACGGCATCGCACTCCCTTGCTCTCAAGCAATGGTCCTTCTTCCATACAAAAAACAAGCAGGTGTCGCCGCCGCTTTATCTGGAGGTGGGCAGATGATTGTATCATCCCTGGTTAGTATGGGATTGGTTCGGATAGGTTTGAGTGAACCTTGGCATTTATCAATGGTGATAACGCTCTTCGCAGCAATTACATTCACAAATATCCGCAACGGATTTAATGCAGAGCAATCATCTTCATCTCCCTAAACCCAAGGAATCACTAAAGACATAACATCAGCAAGTATTATGATTAATAGTCCGGTTGATGATCTTGAAAATAAACCGTCGCATCCATAATATTGCCATCTTCGAGTTTGCACTCATTAGAAGCGGATATAAAGCTACCACCATTCGCCTCACAATAATGCTGAACCTCAGTTTTCACCGGTTTAGGGGCTTGGTGTATGTTGTTTGCACAACCAAATAGAGTTAGTGGTGCAACTAATATCATTAGTACTAATTTTCTTTTCATTTCTCGTTCTCACGTGGTTATTAATTCGTATTCAACTGGTAAGCAGTTAACTTTCCACTGGATTGCTCCGCATATTAGTTATGTTGAATATGTTGCTAATGAACTTATATACGACAACCAGATACCAATCTTTTCGGATTCAAAAGTAAATCGATGGCTTCGTGAATGCTGTTAGAGATTAGATCTGCTCGCATAAGTGCTTTTGGGTGAACGCCTTCCGCTGTCTGAACGACAATGCCTAACGTCACTTTTTCAAGCATAAGTACATCGTTTAGACCTCTACCAATAGCAACAGAGCTTGAGGATGGTGTAGACATAGACTCGCTTTTCTGTCTTTGAGTATTACAGTGGTCTAAAGTGACTACATTAACGGGTAGAGATGACAAAACGTCTTTGGCGGTGCCAAATGTATCCGCAGTTAACACGTAAATATCTACTAATGAAGCAAGCTCTCTTAGCTTATTTTCGACGCCCCCAATGAGCTTTCCATCCTCAGCTAACGTACCATCAAATCCAAAATATACCGTTTTAATCGTTTTAGACCAATTTGGTATAGGTATTTCAATACTCATATCTATTCCTCGAAGAAGTTTCTTTCATTTAAACAATTATCGAAAAGAAACCCTCAATAAAATACAGGTTAATTATAAATCTCAACAAACAAAACCAAATTAATCACAATACGATTAACTCGTGCCAATTGTAAATCCAAGTAATCTCATGCTTAGCTGAAATATCGTGATTTAATCTTAATGCGAAGATATCACAACGACTACTGAATTATACTTCAAAGAGACTTTAGCATTACTAAATCAATAAAAGCCTTGATTATCAATACGATAGTCATTTTACACGTATAAAGGACACCTAATTAACGTTTGAATAGATTACTATTCTGATGAGTGGATTTAGAGTTAGCCAATTATTTAGCTACTTGAGTATTCATTAGAGTACGGATTCTAGAGATAAAAAACACAATAGCATTTTGATTTAATGCATTTTTAACTTAGCACTGCCCAATATCATTCTATAAAAAACGCCTTGTCACCCTTCAACCCGTAAAATAACTGCCATAGATAAAATCAACCAATGGAACTACTCATAATCTTACCTATAATATAGCTGTCAGTAACACTCTGGCTAATGACTAAATTAACACTAAAAAGGAAGTATGAGGTTAAATATGTATAAATCTATTTTCAGACTCATGATGCTCGTATCTTTTTCTATACTAACCATCGCTTGTACTGCAACACAAAGCTCAGATAAAGAGAACATGGATGCGTCGATGGAATCATTACAAAGTGGCACGTTGGTTGTTAATGATTTTGGATATGAAGTATCGGATGGCGATGAGGTTAGACAGCAGTTTGATTCTTACTTATCTCCCATCTATCGAGAAACTTACATTACGAGCAAACAAGCTAAAGAGATGAACCTAAAACCTGGTTACACTTTCCATGTATATGACTTCCAGTCTGTTAAGAATTTAGACAAGAAGATTGCTGAAAAAGTCAAAAAGGACAAACCTATTTACTTTACTGTTGACTACTACAAGAATGTTGTGGGCGATGATGACCAAGTAGAATATAACGCGAAGGTAACGTTCTATTAATATTATTATGTGCCGCCTCTATGCAAGTCGGGCGGTACTATCATCACTGCAACATAAGCAGACACGATTTTTGAAGACCCTAGATGTCCAAGCAGACAACTTTTGATCTAAATGGTGTAGTTCATTTATGGCGAGCGAAAGCTTAGGAATGTAATTCTAGAATACTTAGTTGTTTCAGGTGTTATGCGAAGAGTAAATAACATGGGGGAGAAATTGGAGCGTGCAGCGGGAATCGAACCCGCATCATCAGCTTGGAAGGCTGAGGTAATAGCCATTATACGATGCACGCATCATCGTGGAACGAGAGTTAATATGCCATATCTGAGACAAAAGAAAAGCACTAATTGGGACTTAAGTGTTTGTTTGCACATTTTTTATTCTTAACGAACAATTCTTACCCGCTTCAAATCACCTACCTTCAAAAATCCGTGATATGGTGCACAAATGCGATAAAGGGCTACACCAAGTAGCCCTTTATCGACTATGTCGGACTATACCATTGTTGGATCTGGTTCTAACCCCATTAATGCTCGTCCTAGGATCTGAGCACAAACATCGTAATCGGTATAGGCATGTGCACCTGTCATATGAGAGTCGCGGAATAAACGCTGGGCTTCGTTGTCGCTAAACCATGCCATACCGCCAGAGGCTTCGAAAAGACGGTCAACACTTTCAATGCAAATCTTAACGGCATACGCTTGATTTGTGCGCCAGTAGCTTAGGGTCTCTGCTGAAGGGTATTCCTTACGCTCACCATGTTCCTTGTGGTCCTGCCAAGTTTTCTCTAATAGGGCTCTAGCAGCGGCAACCTGATGTGTTGATTCCGCAAGACGCATCAACGCAGGAGTTGCTACGCCAACATTAGCGCCGGTGTAAGCTCGTACACGGTTCTTCTGCTTCTCTTTGTAAACATCCAACATACGTTCAGCAATACCCAAGCCAATAGCTGCAAAGCCACATGCAAAGTAGGGGCGATAAGGTGTGTAGAAAATGTCGCTCTCTGGGTATAAGTCAAAGCCAGCGGACTCCCCTTCCATCATACCTTTTGCGGTTTCAATTCTGTGTTCCGGAATGAAAACATCTCTAAGCTCTAGGGTTTTCGTACCACTTGATTTCATACCAGCAGCATACCAGTCATCGACAATCTTGTACTGATGGCGAGGAACGATACCAAAACAATAAGATTTATTGCCATCTTCATCGAAACGATTGAATCCTAAAATTGCCCAATCTGCATGATCACATCCACTACTCCAACGCATATCACCGTTGAAGATGACGCCGCCTTCTGTTTCATCAATCTTACCAAACGGAGCGATGCTGCTGCTCGCTGTGGCTTCAGGGTCACTTCCCCAGAACTCTTCCTGCGCTTCTTTGGAAAACATAGCCATTTGATGACTGTGAGTCGCCAACAAGCTTGCGCCCCAAGCTGTACCTCCACATGCACCAGCAAGTGCAGCGACACAATCAGTAAATTCTGGCAAAGAGATTTCAAGGCCACCGTAAGCCTTAGGTTGAAACGCCCTAAAGAACCCAATCTCTCTTAGCAATCGGATGTTTTCTTCGGGTGGCGTTCGGTCTTGTTCTGCTTGCATCGCGTTATTAGCGATAGTTGGCAAAATAACGTGTAATTTTTCGAGTAACGGATTAGGTGTTTTCATCATCGATTCCTTTTGAAGGTTAGCCCTATAATCGTTATCAGGTGGGCAATTACTGACTAGTATGTTCACAAAATCGAAGTTGTTAAATGGATGTTACCTTTGTTTGCTTGTACTTTTCGCAGAGTTACCTAATATATTAACTATTAACTCAAATTGAGAAGATAAAGCATATGGAATCTCTCACTATCCCTAACCTGAATATTGGTAAAGTGTACGACTCTCGTTATCAGGATAATGACTTTCACGTTGAAAAATTGGATAGTCTAGCCTTGTTCTTTGGCCGTAACATGCCAACTCATTATCACGATCGTTACTATCAAATTCACTGTATTTTGGAAGGGAACACGCACGTTTTACTCGATGAATCTCACTACTCGCGGAACGGTGTCACACTGTTCTTTACTCCCCCGACCGTTCCTCACTCCTTTGTCACAGAAGATCACGCCGGTGGCTTTGTTATTACAGCCAGTCAAACCCTTGTTTGGAGGTTATTAGACATTGAAATTGGAAGAAATGATGTTGCTTCTACCGCCATGCAACCTTTTTGCACAGAGCTCGAAAGTGGGCACCGTTTAGTGACACTTTTTGAGCATTTGATAGCGGAACAAAGCGGATCAGATTTTATGAATGACATCGCCTGCCAGTCGATCTTACAACTTATACTGATCGATGTTATTCGCTTAGCAAATGCTCAACCAACCAATACTACTTATCGTAGTAGCGATGTTCATATTTTTAATCAATTTAGCCAACTTATTGAACAACACTACAAGTCTCATTGGACGCTTCCTCAGTATGCAGAAAAACTCGGATTAACAACAGCACGGTTAAACGATATCTGCAAACGTATTAGTGGCTTAGCGTCAAAACGTTTAGCCTCTGATAGAGTAATGCAAGAGGCTAGAAGACTATTACTATTGACGGCCATGTCAGTACAAGAAGTCGCATATGAATTGGGATACCAAGACCCGGCTTACTTCGCTCGTTTTTTTAAGAAAAACGCTGGTGAGACGGCAACAGAGTTCAGAGAAAGAGAGCAGCAATAGCTGCCTCTTCCTCTATGAGGATGTATTGAATATTCTGTTAAGAATGGTGAATGTGGACACTCGCTTTTTATTACTTTAAACCACCCATAAACATGTATTTCATCTCCATAAATTCTTCCATTCCATGTCGGGAACCTTCACGCCCTAGCCCCGACTCTTTAACTCCTCCAAATGGTGCAGCAGCAGTAGAAATGAGACCTTCATTGATACCAATCATACCCACTTCCAACGCATCACCAACTGTCCACGCCTTCGCCAACGACTGAGTATAGAAATAAGCAGCCAATCCTGAATCTGTGTTATTTGCTCTGGCAATCACTTCTTCGACTGACTGGAACTTAAATAATGGCGCCAACGGCCCGAAGGTTTCTTCATGTGCTACTAACATATCATCGGTGACACCTGTCAATACGAAAGGAGTCACAAACTGACGATAGCGCTCATCAAATCCACCGCACCGAATCTGAGCTCCTTTTACAATGGCATCATCCACGTGCGATTGTACTTTTGCCACGGCTTGAGCATTAATCAGAGGCCCTATGGTCACGCCTTGCTCAAAACCGTCGCCTACTTTTAACGCTTGGACTTTCTTGGTCAACTTAGAAGCAAATTCATCATAAACCGCCTCCTGAACAAAAATACGGTTTGCGCATACACAGGTTTGTCCAGCATTTCTGAACTTTGCAATCATCGCCCCTTCAACAGCGGCATCTATATCAGCATCATCAAATACAATGAAAGGAGCATTACCTCCAAGCTCTAGCGCCATTTTTTTAATAGATGAGGCGGATTGATTCATTAGGATCTTACCTACGTTAGTTGACCCAGTGAACGATACTTTGCGCACCCATTTGTGTGCAGTAACAACGCTGCCGATTTCAACTGCGTCACCGGTAATCACGTTTAGCAGTCCATTAGGAATACCCGCCTGTTGTGCTAATTCAGCGAGAGCAAATGCAGTAAAAGGCGTATCAGGCGCTGGTTTTAACACTACTGAACAGCCCGCTGCAAATGCAGGTGCACATTTTCTGGTGATCATCGCTGCAGGAAAGTTCCAAGGCGTGATTGCTGCGACCACACCAATAGGCTCCTTAGTCACAACGATTTTTCCATCAGTCTTATGACTAGGGATCATTTCTCCATAAGCGCGTTTCGCTTCTTCGCTATACCACAATACAAAGCTTGCAGCGTAGGTAATCTCACCTTTCGCTTCTGCATGTGGTTTGCCCTGCTCTGAGGTTAAAATTGTGGCAAGATCTTCGGTATTTTCAACAATCAAATCATACCATTTTCTCAATACCACGGACTTATGCTCGGCAGTGGTGTCCTTCCACAATTGGAATGCAGATTGTGCAACCTCAACACTTAACTCTGCTTCCGATTTGCCCAGTCGAGGCACTGAACCAATCTCTTGTTGATTCGATGGGTTATAAACCACATCATAAGTGCCGTTAGGTGAACTAAACCATTCACCGCCAATAAAACAGCGTTGCTGAATCAATAATTTAGGATTATTGAGTTTCATGTGCTCTCCTAGTCAGTCACTTCAAATACTACGTTAACTTGCCCTGTGCCAGAGCTAGGGAAGTATTCTGTTATTACTTCACTTCTACCTTCATACTTATCCCATCCCAGAGCGCCAAATAGCATAGCAGTGTCATGCATTCCCCCTTCACCTGAACAAAGGTTTGCATAATCAGGAAGCATCTCGAGGAAAGTGCCGTAATCACGCTGGGCCCAGAGTTCCAGTACGCGCAAGTCTACTTGGCGGTTAAACTCCTTTGAGATAGTGAACGTGCCGTTGTTGGCTTCATACTCCTCATTATTCCATATTCTGTGTGATAGCGAGCCAGAGGCTAGTAGCATCACTCGACTGCTACTTTCTTCTATCGCTTCACGGATGGCTTCTCCGAGTTTGCGTGAAGACTCAATATCATGCACCGTACACCACGCAGCAATTGAGACCACTTTAAACTGACAGTCTTCATTCATATAACGCATTGGCACTAGCGTGCCGTACTCTAGGTCTAATGATTCAACTTGATGAGACAAAGTAAACACGCCTTTTTCAGTCGCGCACTCTGCTATTTTATCGCCTAAATCAGTATTACCGTAATATTGGTATTCTAGGTTTTGGATAAAATGAGGGAACTCGTTACTGGTATAGTTTCCCGAGAATCTATCTCGCGAGTTAATATGATATCCAGCATTCACCAGCCAGTGTGTATCCAGAACCACCACTGTATCTACATCAAGATCTTTAGCCATCTGAGCAATTTGTTTATGCCCATCTATCGCTGATTTACGACAACCATGTAATCTGCCTGGTTGCTCTGACATGATCATGGTAGGCACGTGAGTAATTTTGGCGGCAACACATAATTTTCCCATTTTCGGTTCCTTTTGAATAAGGCTTCGCTCTGTGGCAAGAAGCTCCATTATTGGTTGATAGGTTATTGAATATAAAACTAATACAAACTGAAGATCGTAATGACACTGGTCGTCACTACACTGACCGTTGCCATCGCTATAATGGTGGTAGGTAGTAGAACCGCCGAACACAACCCTCCCATGTTGTATCTCTGCCCAATTACGGCATAGACACCAAACATAGGCATACTCGCCAAAATGACAGCGACTGCACTCATCGTAGGATCGAGATCGAACCAAAGGACAATCATCACCAGCAGAAGCAGAGGATGAATGACTAGTTTTCCAAATACTACTGTCCCTATCTCCTTTTTCATGCCATTGACTCGCACACCAACCAAGCCGCCGCCAATCGTAAACAACGCAACACCTGTAACAGTATTGGCGAGCATCTCGACCATCCGTTCAGCCATTTCTGGTGTATTGATGTTCAGTCCAGAGACCAACATCCCGAGCAAAATAGACAATACGATCGGATTCTTTAAAAGGCTTCTCCCTGTATCTGATAGCTTCTTAAGAAAACGAGTAGATTTGTTCGAGTTAGACATATCTGCAAGAGCTAACAAAAGCGGCAACATAATTAAATTCTCAACAACTAAGGTCAGAGAAAATGGTACTAATGCAGAGGTACCGAACAGGAAGTAAATAACAGGGAAACCGATCAACAAACTGTTGGAAAAGCTGCTTCCCAATCCCAAAACAATACTTTCTGTGACCGTTTTTTTTAGCGCAAAAATACAAAGAACAGCAACAAACGTAAAGGCTAAAAGCGAACCAACGGTGTACACCATTACATAAGCCACATTCCATACCTCTTCCAGAGGCTTAGTACTTAATGCACTGAAAATAGCGGCTGGCAATCCGAAGTTAAAAACAAACGCTGCCAACGCTTTATGGCCATTTTCCGGTATGATTCTATTCTTAGAAGCAAGGTAACCCAGGCCAATAACAAGAAATACCGGGAGAATAGTCATCACTACATATTGGAGATGTTCGATAGCTATCACGAGTCTTCTCCTTCCACTTTCAAGTCTGAGACTGACTAGTAAGCTTCTGATGAATATTATTTTTCTTAAAATTTAGCTCTGGATGCAGTTCTATCATCTCAAAGCCAATACTTAAGTATCGCTGTTCGAATACTGGCTTTAAATACGCTGAAAATACCTCGAAAATTTGTTCAGCAGCTTTTCTTCTAACATCTAGGTCTCTGCCCGTACCGACTTTTGCCGTTAGGTGGACAAACCTATTTTCTGGATCCTCATCCGCGATAAGATAGTAATCACTTTTGACCGCACGGGTTCGAATTCCACCCTTAGGAAAAACACCCGTAGCAATGGCTTCTCGATGGATAACTTTCATTAATTCCGGTATGTCTACATCCTTCTCTATGTTTGGTGAGAACTCCATTATGAAATGCGGCATTTTCATCTCCTTAAAATAGGCTCGCTACAATCACTGAAACGAGCCTGCGCAATTGCCATTACTTTTAACGAACTACTGAATGGTCAAATGACCTAGCGTTTTCCTAACGTCGGAACGTTGTGTGTATCATGAGCAATACAGATATTTTTAGTTTCCATGTAGAAGTCAAAGCTCCAATCTCCCCCGTCTCGCCCAATCCCAGACATTTTTACCCCTCCAAAAGGCGATGGTAGATTGCGGTTGTTTTCTGAATTCACCCAAATCATGCCCGCTTCCACCTTACTCGCCAATCGCATGGCTCGACCCGTATTGGATGTCCAAATGTATCCCGACAACCCGTAATCCGTATCGTTCGCTATCTCAATCGCTTGTTCCTCGGATTCAAATTCGATGCAAGTAAGCACTGGACCGAAAATCTCTTCTTTGGCAATACGCATAGTATTATCGGCTTCAGTAAACAACGTTGGCGTAAGGTAGTTACCGTTACCTAACTCCTTGATAGCTCGACCACCAACTGCTACTGTCGCTCCATCCTCTTTTGCAGCATCCATATAGCTAAGCACTTTGTTGTAGTGCGACTGATGAACTAGCGGCCCTACTTCTGTTTCTGGGTCTAACGGATGTCCTACCTGAATATTTTCCACACGTGCCTTTAACGCTTCGATAAATTTAGGTTTGATTCCTTTTTGAATTAGCAATCGACTGGAACTTGTGCAGCGCTGCCCATTTAGGCTGTATATCATGAAAACCACCGCATCCAGTGCACGTTCAAAGTCCGCATCATTAAACACGATCACTGGGTTTTTACCGCCTAGTTCAAAGTGAACTCGTTTTAATGTCGGCGCGCCTTGCGCTTGGATCATGGAACCAGTGACTGTCTCACCAACAAACGCGACTGCTTTTATGGCTTTGTGCTCGGTCAGCGCTTTGCCAGCAACTTCACCGAAACCATTCACCATGTTCCACACTCCGGCCGGCAACCCCGCTTCTTCGGCACACTCTGCAAGAATGGCTGCCGTCAAAGGACTAAACTCGGCTGGCTTATGCACAACGGTACAGCCCGCGGCTAACGCTGGTGCAATCTTCCAAGTAGAAAGCATAAACGGAGTATTCCAAGGCGTAATTACGCCCACTGGCCCAATTGGTGTCCTAACGGTATAGTTTGTATGGTCATCTTGATGAAGTGATAGACCGTTTTTAGCTTCCGGTGATTTGTCAGCAAAGAAACGGAAATTGGCAGCACCACGAATCGCAGCTTGTTTCATAAATCGTAATGGCTGCCCACAATCCATAGATTCAACAAGCGCAATTTCTTCAGCACGCTCTTCTATTTTATCCGCTAAACAATGAAGTATCTTCTTACGTTGAGCACCAGGTAAATCGGCCCACTCAGTAAACGCTTTCTGTGCTGCTAAACACGCTTGATTTACATCTTCTTCAGAGCCTTTAACCACCAACCCTAAGGGTTCGTTGTTCGTTGGCGAGAGATTCTCAAATGTTTCCCCTTCGCTTCCAAGTGTCCATTCGCCGCCAATATAGTGACCTAAAGTGCGTTCCCTGTATTTAGTGAGATATTGTTCTGCTTTAGTCAAATTTAAGTCGAGTTGTTGAGCCATGATGTAATTCCTTTATCCTTTTGAATTTATCGTTGTTCGTAGAATGCCTGCTCAGATAACACTGGGTTTTCAAGCGTACCCACCTCTGCGATTTCGCACGTCACTACATCACCCGGTTGAATGTCTTTCAGACCTTTAGGTGTGCCCGTCGCAATTAGATCTCCGGGTTTAAGAGTCATAAATTGGCTTAGATATTCAATAAGAAATGGAATGTCGAAAATCATATCCGCCGTCGTACCTTGCTGAGTGACTTCACCATTAACACGAGTTTCCAACGTCAGGTTATTGATATCTCCAATATCATCAATATCCACTATCCAAGGTCCAATCGGACAAAGAGAGTCTCGGCTTTTTACTCGTAGATTTGGACGGTAGTAATTCTCTAAATAGTCACGGATGGCGTAGTCGTTACATACCGTCAAACCCGAGACGTATTGCAAAGCATCTTGACGCTTCACGTTTCGTGCTTCCTTGCCAATCACAGCAACAAGCTCACATTCATAATGCATAAACTCGATATCATCAGGGCGGTAAGAAGGTTGACCGTGTGCTGTTAATGTATTTTGACCTTTAAGGAAAACCAGTGGCTCTTTGGGTGGTTCAAAAGCAAGCTCTGAAGCGTGATCGGCATAATTAAGACCCAGCGCAAAAATGGTTCCTGGATTCTCTATTGGTACCAGCCACTTAAACGTATCCTTTGCTATTTTTTCGCCAGATTGCTTCGTTACAGATAAATCATCATTCACCGTTACGTTTAGCGTTTGCCCTTGATAATCTATTCTTGCCCGTCTCATTTATTCACCTCCTGTAACAATATTTTCAAGGCGAAGTACATCACCTAAGCTTGAACTCACTTGGTCATAAGGTTGCAACTCCACGCGCTCACCAGCAAATCCAACAGCAATTATGTCTCCTTTTTCTAAGGTCATGATGTGGGAAATTTTGCTGATAAGTGTCTCAATCGAGCGGTGTTGACGACTTATTGGAAAGTAACGTTTAACAGAGCCATTCACAGACGTCGTCAGCTCAAGCTCTCTAAGGTTCGGTATGTCAGAAGCTGATACTGGCGCAGACAAGGTTGCGGAATTGTCTAAACATTTTCCTTTAATATCTGGGCGGTAGTAGCTTTTCTCTGGGAGGGAAAAGTCATGCAGCAACGCGAAGCCGCCAATATACTCTTCGGCATTTTGCACGGCGACTCGACAGCATTGCTGCCCGATAATAACCGCAAGACTCGCTCCAACAACCAACGCTTTATCTTGTTGCGGCCAATCAATGGGACTATTGTCATTATTCCAAGTATTGTGGGGTTTGAAGTACAATACTGGTTCAGTGGGTAGAGCCTTGTAGGGTGCTTGTTCAAACTCAATCGTCATCTGATCCAATTGCTGTTGGTCATTGAGAGCCACACACACCACTTTTCCTTGTAGTTTTGTTTTCATCATATTTCCTGCTTAATAAACGTTATCAATGACTGGCGTTTCAATGTCATCTACATGGTTAAGCTTGTAAGCAAGTTGTTCCGCACCAAGTCGGAGCAACAACGTATCAACACCAGCACCTATGAACTTAACGCCTCTCGCTGCATATTCGCGTGCTTGCTGAGGGTTTAATGACAGTATCCCCGTTGCTTTACCGGCGTGTTGAATGACCTCTATCGCGTGGTCAATTGCTGCAACAACTTCTGGGTGAGACGGGTTACCGATATGCCCCATTGAGCCCGACAAGTCCGAAGGTCCGATAAATATGCCGTCAATACCTTCCACCGCTGCAATTGCTTCAATATTGTCAATAGCTTGCTTGGTTTCGACTTGCACCAAAATACAGATCTGCTCATTCGCTCGATGTAGATATTGAGGAACTCTATTCCACTGGGACGCTCTTGCTAGAGCACTGCCAATACCACGGTGACCAAGTGGCGGATAAAGTGCTGACTTAACCACTTGCTCGGCTTCGTTTGCATCATTAACCATCGGTACTAAAACCGTTTGTGCGCCAATATCGAGCAACCTTTTGATTAGTGTTGGATTACTGTCTTCAGCTCTGACAATTGGTGAAGCACTGTGAGCCGCCAGAGCTTGTAGGTGATGCTTAATACCCGTTAGATCAAACGAAGCATGCTCACCATCAATGAGTACCCAATCGAACCCAGCGCTTCCACAGATCTCTGCACAACTCGTGTCAGGTAACCCCAACCATAACCCCCACAATGGATCATGGCCTTTTAAAGATTGTTTAAATTTGTTTTCAAGCATCTCAATTATCCTTAAACAAATTTGACCGAGATTCCGCCTAATGGACCAAAGTCCGCGTGAATCGTATCTCCCTCTTTCACTGCTACGGGACGAGTGAAAGAACCCGCTAAAATGACCTGTCCAGGCTCTAATGAAACACCATGCGGTGCAAAGCGTTTGCATACCCAACATATACCATTCGCAGGATGCCCTAATACGCCAGCTGCCAACCCGGTTTCTTCAATTTGTCCGTTGAGGTAAAGCATGGCGCCTGCCCAACGAAGGTCTAATTCTGTAGGTTTAATTGGCCTTCCACCGATAATGATTCCTCCGTTAGCCGCGTTATCCGCGATTGTGTCGTAAACTTTTCGCGTATAACCAGTTTCGGGATCAGTTCGGTGACAACGAGCAGCTATCAGCTCCAATGCTGGAACCACATAGTCGGTAGCATTAAGCACATCAAAAATAGTGACATTGTCACCTTCTAGTTTTTCTTTTAGTACGAAGGCAAGCTCAACCTCAATACGAGGATCGAGAAAGTCGCCAACAGGTATCTGTGAGCCGTCTGAAAAAAACATGTCGTCGAGCAGTACGCCATAATCCGGTTGATCAATGCTGACTGCCATTTGCATCGCTCGAGACGTAAGGCCAATTTTGTAACCTTTGACTTTTGCACCCTCTCTTTTCTTCCTATCTACCCATCGACTTTGAATTTTGTATGCGTCTTCCATCGACATTTCTGGGTAATCAAGCGTAAGAGCGGTAATTTGCTCTCTATTCTTCTCTGCTTTATAAAGGCGTTCCGCAGCTACTTGAATTTGCTCTTCTGTTAACATTCGACTTCCTTTCGTTTCAGTACTGACTTCTATTTCGACCTTTTAATTATCAACTGGCCTTTGCAAACCGAGCGACACACCCGCCGATTTAATTAACATGTTAAGTACTTTAGTTAATATATTAAATAAAGTCCAGAAACCCAAATGAACAACATAAGACACTGATATTTATATATTATTTGATATATTCTCGTTTTATAGACCATGAGACTGTAATCCATTTACATTGTAAAATTGATTAACATCACACTATTGTGCCAACAGAAGAAGTGAAATGAGGTTTTTATCACTTAGTTCTTTTTATAAACCTGTGATTAATTTTTGATTCATTGATCTAGTTAACATATTAAGCATTTTGCCTACATTTAATTAACACAACAGATTCGCATTCTGATAAAAGTAGTTAATATATTAAGTATTCAAACAACGACTCACTAAGTGGGCAATGCTCAAGCAGGAACAGAGCAATAAATAAACCGTGAAACGAAAGGAAATACGTTATGCGAGTAAACAAAGTCGCCACCATTACTAGTACTGCTCTACTTTTATTAAGTTCTTTCTCTGTACACGCAGAACCAGAAAAAATAATTAAAATAAGCACTTGGGGCTCCCCAAACCATGGTATCAACAAAGTGGTTTGGCCAACTTGGGGTCAATGGATCGAAGAAGCTACAGATGGTCGGGTTGGTATTAAAATCGAGTATGATCTTGCACCACCTCAAACACAGATAGATGTAGTTACTGATGGTATCGGTGATGTAACTTGGATCTTCCATGGACATAAAGCAGGTCGTTTTCAGTTAACTCAACTTCCTGAAATTCCAACTTTTTCTGAAGGTACTAGCTCAGAGTTAATGTCTCAGGCTTATTGGCGTACATACGAGAAGTATCTGAAAAAAGGTCGTGAACATCGTGGCGTTGAAGTAATGGCGCTAAGCGTACATGGACCTGGACAACTCATCACCAAAAATCCAGTCAAATCACTAGAGTCTCTCCAAGGCAAAAAGATTCGTGTCGGCGGTGGTGTTATTTCATCCGTTGCTAAAGATATGAAGGTAACACCTGTCTTTATTCCCACCACCAAAGTCTACGAGTCGATCTCGCAAGGTGTCGTCGAGGGCGCTTATCAACCTGTAGAAGCATTGAGCTCGTTCCGACTAGCAGAAGTCGCAGATAACACTTTAGTGATTCCTGGTGGTCTGTACCGCGGTAGTTTTGCAATCGTCATGAATCTCGACACGTTGCATGACCTATCTAAAGAGGACCAAGAAGCAATTAAGAATGTATCGGGTGAGAAGCTATCGCGCTTATTTGGCAAAATGTGGGATGACGTGGACAATTCCGCTTATACCACTGCTTTGGAAGGCGGCCATACTTTCACTCCAGCCTCCCCAGAAATGATCGCTGAACTCAAGAAATCGAGTGAGCCATTAGTTTCCAACTGGTACAAGGTTGCGGAGAAACGCAAAGTTGATGGCCACGCGGCTTACGACTACTTCTATCAACAACTTGAACAAGGATTGTAGTAATTATGAATGGTTTTAGTATTGCTAAGACCATACAGCGAGGGCTTGAAGCTCTCGCTGCCATCAGCTTACTGCTCATGATGTTGATTACGTTTGTTGATGTGACTGGTCGATATTTCTTTAACGCTCCTGTGATGGGTTCGACTGAGCTTATTGAAGTATTGCTCGCAGTTATGGTTTTTATGGCGTTTCCTCTTGTCTCTTGGAATGAAGAGAATATTTGTGTCGACCTTCTGGATAACTACTTTCCTGAAAAATGGATAGGCCTAAGACAGGTGGTGATCAACCTCATTTGCTCATGTTCTTTAATACTTGTAGCCATGATGAACTGGAAGTTAGCCGGTCGCTCGTTGGATTACGAAGAAGTAACAGAAATACTCGAGATGCCACTGGGATACGTCACGTATTTGATATCGATTACTGGCTTTGTAGGCGGAGCATTAACAGGCCTTAACGCATTGCTTTATGCCAAGGGTCTATTTAATAGTAAACCAGCAAAAAATACGATAAACACAACGAGCAAGGAGGCTTAAATGATAGAGTCCATTATTGGCTTTACAGCCCTTATCATCATGGTATTTCTTCGCTTGCCACTTGCTTTTGCAATGGGAGTTGTTGGCTTTATTGGCTTTTGGTACATCAACGATTACAACTGGAACGCGGCAATGTCGATGGCAGCAAGACGCATTATCGACACCGGACAAGATTACAGTCTTTCCGTCATACCACTATTTATCTTGATGGGTAACTTTGTCACCAAAGCAGGGCTATCCAATGAACTATACCGAGCGTGCAATGCGTTTGTCGGCCACAAAAAAGGTGGCTTATCCATGTCGACCATTTTGGCTTGTGGTGGGTTTTCAGCGATTTGCGGCTCAAGCTTAGCGACGTCTGCCACCATGTCTAAAGTCGCCATGCCGCCAATGAGAAAATATGGATATTCAGACGGTTTGGCCGCGGCCTCGATTGCTGCTGGCGGAACACTTGGAATTTTGATTCCTCCAAGCGTCATGCTCGTTATCTACGGTCTATTAACCGAGAGCAGTATACGAGAGTTATTTGCCGCAGGCTTCCTACCAGGCCTACTTGGTATTGGTCTTTATCTCGCAGCCGTTCAATGGGTAGTCTTTCGATCGCCAGACAGCGCGCCTCCCGGAGAACGCGTTAACTGGAAAGGACGATTTGTTGCCTTAAAAGGGATTCTATCGACACTACTTCTTTTTGTACTAGTCATGGGAGGCATATACGTCGGTGCGTTCACGCCAACTGAAGCTGCTGGTATAGGTGCTACTGGAGCGTTTGCCCTTGCTGCGTATCGTCGTAAACTGAATTATCAGGTCATGCGAGATATTCTTGTCGACACAGCAAAAACTTCTGCCTCTTTGTTCGCCGTGGTCATCTGTGCGCTGATTCTATCCAATTTCATCAACCGAGCCGGTTTACCTACCGCATTGGTTGAAATGATTCAAGCAGCCAACGTTACACCGATGATGGCGTTGGGGCTGATTCTATTGATATACATTATCTTGGGTTGCGTATTTGAAAGTATGTCAATGATGCTACTCACCGTACCAATCTTCTTCCCTGTAGTGGTAGAACTTGGTTTTGACCCTATCTGGTTTGGCATTGTGGTCGTTGTCGTAACAGAGATCAGCTTAATCACACCACCAGTCGGGCTAAATGTTTTTGTGCTGTCTGGGATTATTAAGGACATCAATACCGGGACCATCTTTAAAGGGGTGTTTCCGTTTTGGGTAGCCGACATGGTTCGCTTAGCAGTTATTGTTTTGGTTCCAGCAATTGTTCTGTTTTTACCTAACATGTTGTATTAACTATGAAAGAGCTTTCCGTAGAGGAAAGCTCTTTTTCGTTTAGAGCAATGTATCTACATGTATTAACTGACAAATAACTCACCATATATCAATAGGATGACTTCGCCTCGTTTCTGATATATGGTTTATTACGAGTAAGGAAATTATGAAGGTTAACTTAGTGACTAAATACGAAGATTCTCTCCCGCTACAACTTATTCGGGCCAGAGACATCGCAATGGAATACTTTCGCCCAGTTTTAGCCAGCAATGACATAACGGAACAGCAATGGCGTGTCATGCGTGTATTGGATACGAAAGGGGAAATTGACTTTACTACACTCTCCCGCGAATCTTGTATTCTAAGCCCAAGTCTGACTGGCATCATTAACAGGCTAGAGAAGCTTGGTTACGTTGAAAAGAAAAAATGCGAACATGACGGTCGTAAATCATACATCCATTTGACCAATAAAGCCGTTGCGCTGGTTGAGACGCTTCGACCTCGCATCGAAGAGCAATATGTATCACTTAAACAACGGATGGGTGAAGAGAAGTACTCACAACTTTCCAATTTGCTCAACGAACTTATTGATAGCAAGCACTAAAACACCCGCTTAGGCGGGTGTTTTCAAGTTTAGAACTCTAACTATGGCAATTAGGCCACTTCCGCTACTTTGACGTCAGCTTGCAGATGTTTAAATTGACGGTCGAAGTACATGAGTGCGTCCTTATCCTGAGTCGTAATTGCTTCAACCTCTAAGAACAACACTGAATGCGTACCCATTTCTTTCATATCACTAATACGCCCTTCCAGTGTTGTTAATGCTCCTTTTAACACTGGAACTTGATATTGATTTAGGTTCCACCCTTCTAACGCAAAACGCTCTTCCATTTCCAATCCAGTCATCCCAGCGAAGTGCATGGACATTTCTTGGTGTTCACTCGCACATGTATTCACACACATACGACCATTTGCTTTGAAGATCTCATTTGACGCACTCGAGCGATTGACGCAGACCAATACAGTTGCCGGTGAGTCAGTCACCGAGCAAACTGCTGTCGCGGTAATGCCAACGGTTCCAGCCTCACCGCCGGTAGTGACAATGTTGACCGCCGCAGCCAACTTAGACATAGCATTACGAAATTCTTGTTGTAGAGACATGGTATCTTCCTTATTTGATGACTTTAAATTGGTGCATTTATTAGCACTCCTTGTTATGTATCATCATTGTGGAGCACCTTGCTCGTACCGAACATAGACGGTTCACGCAATCGCTTGCACTTTTCGCAGTCCAGTGATTATAAAACTGCATAGAATTGACAATATTTCGAATATTCACTCTCGATAATTCTATTAAGCTCTGTTACCTTTACGCCATTAAATCGAGTGCTTTTAATTGATTAGACGGAACTATGCCTTCTCCACAAACCATCAGAAAAATCGTAGAAATTGGCGACACACTTCATCGAAGTGGTTGTGCTCCATATAAAGTGGAAAAGTACGCGCAATACTATGCTCAAAAGCACGGACTTGATGTAATGGTTCAAGCAACACCTACTGCTATCAACTATCAGTTTCCGGACAAAAACAATACGGTAGTAATGAAGCGTTTAAAGCCAGCATCCATTAACCTCAGTTTGCTCGCGAATACCATTATCCGTATCAACCAACCAAGTAACGAACCGCTTCCTGAGCCCGTTGGTTACCCTAAATGGGTGGTTGCCCTAGCCAATATGGGGATTCCACCAGCCTATCTTATGTTGGTAGGAAGCACGCTTGAAGCGATTGGCTTCTCCATCTTATTGGGTTTGATGGTTTGGATATGCCAACTTATTTATAAAGGTCGCAACTCCATTGCTGTTGAGTTTGTATCTGCGTTATTGACAGGCGTGTTGGTTGCCTTCATTGCAAGTACAGGTGCGGCCATTCCTATTTGGGCGCTATGTATTGCATCGGTGGTACTATTTGTGCCCGGCCTATCCATTGCTAACTCTTTGGAGTGTTTGGCGTTCAATGATCTCGTTTCAGGTACTGCCCTATTAGGACAGAGTGCCCTTACCCTCATCAAACTGTTCATTGGTGTGATAATGGGCTTGAATATTGGTGAAGCTTTATGGGGGCAAACAGAATCACTCTCTTATACCAATGAGGTACCACTCTGGCTTCATTGCTTTGGATTACTCCTTATCTCTACCTCAATCGGTGTGATTTTCAACGCTAGACCTAAGGATATTTTGTTGGGTCTTCCCGTTGCTGTATTAGGTATGTGGGGGCCATTTTATTTAGGCTTTGATAGCGGCTGGATCGTCGGTACTTGGGTCACCACTGTATTGATAACGTTATACGGTACATGGGTAGCGAAACGCTTGGATCTAACAGGCTCAATTTATATTGTTCAAGGCATTATTATTCTTGTTCCTGGTAGCCGCGTTCTCGTTAGTGCAAGTCAATCAGTGTTTGAACAATCGATTCTTCCGATACCAAACATCGGTTTATCCGCATTATTTATGTTCTCTGCTATCGTAGCCGGACAAATAACCGCATATTCGATCTACTCACCAAAGATTGAGCGATAAAATACTTAATAAGAAGATTATTTTATAGAACTCTAATGGGATTCATAATAATAGAATTGTTTGCAAAATCTTTACAAAACTATTAATTCACTAATCGAAATAATGTTTTATATCAAAGAGTTATACCAGAAGCCCTTGTATTGACTTAGATCATAAAAATAAGCTCGTTTGTTTGAAATGTCATGTAATTGACACTTAAAAACGAGCTGAACTTCAAATATTCAGCAACTTTCCAAGTAACTATCTTTGACTTAAGTAAGAACTACCTTATATTCATGACTGGCTAGAAAAATAGTTCCATTGTTTACAAAAGGCATTCGTTGAATTCTCGGAATTCCCCCGACGCGTTGTACGCAATAGCAATTTACTTTTCCACGCTATAGCTGCCGGATTTGGCAAACAAGAAACAAAAGATAGTAAAATTTAGGATATAGATATGTCTAACACAGTTACTGGTACAGTTAAGTGGTTCAACGAAACTAAAGGCTTTGGCTTCATTCAACAAGAAAATGGTCCTGACGTGTTCGCTCACTTCAGCAACATCAAAGCGGACGGTTTCCGTACTCTAGCTGAAGGTCAAAAAGTGGCATTCAAAGTGACACAAGGCCAAAAAGGTCCTCAAGCTGAAGAGATTACTTTGGTATAACTGCCAGTAAGCAATACCTTTGATAAATAGCCAGCTAAGCTGGCTATTTTTATATCACTTGAAGCACATTCTCTCTATTGTTTATACCCTTTTGCGCCCATAAGCGTACTATAGACATCACTATTCTACGAATTAGACACTCCCATGGCACTAAAACCAACCATATATAAGTTTCGCGTAGCGTTAACGGATATGAATCGAGATTATTATGACTCTTTTAATCTGACCGTAGCACTGCACCCTTCTGAAAACCATCAACGTATGATGGCAAGGCTCATGGCTTTTTGTCTCAATGCCTCTCCTGATCTGCAGTTCACAAAGGGATTATCGACGATTGAAGAGCCTGATATCTGGGAAAAATCTCTCGACGATCAGACCTTACTGTGGATTGATATCGGAGAGCCTGACGTTGAGCGCGTCAAAAAAGCGACACGTTTGGCTAAAAAGACCAAAGTTTACAGCTTCAACACTAAAAGCGACGTATGGTGGCAGCAAAACCAAGGTAAATTCGGTTACCTCGATGCCAGTGTTTATCGTTTCAATAATGACTCGATTGAAGCCCTCTCTTCGCTAGTCACTCGCACAATGGATCTCTCAGTCATGATTACCGGAACCTCATTATTTGTTGACGCAGAGGCTGGATCAGCAGAAGTGACGATTGAGGAGTTGCAAGACAAATGATCGAATTGAGGGAAGCGCTTAACAGTATTAAGGTTAATCAAATTCAACTTGTCAATGTTCAGTCTGAAGCACTGGATAATTTGTGTGAACGAGAAAACTTGCTGTATGCAACAGCTCAAGAGAACAAGCCAGAATCTAGCCCAACTCACCTGCTTCTTGGCCTTTTCACTAAGTTAAACGTTGAAGCTCTTTCCTCAGTTGAATCTCATATAGAGCAAATCTCTGAAATGAAATCCATATTCGATCAACAGCTTGAAGAGAAACATGCGAAGGCTTTTCGGCTACCGGTGCTGGAAGAGTTGCAACTCGTCACGCATATATGGCTATATATTCAAGGCTATCTTGGTATGGATTATAGTTTGGCCAATGACCACGCAACACAAACCAGTAGCGCAATCAGTGGATTGCTCGATCAAAGCGCTGATGCTCTACGTACCGACTTTAACCAAAGCTATTATCTTGGTTTTCGAGAATTTGAAGCAAACAAACCACCGTCTTCTGGATGGAAACGGTGGTTTGAGAAATGGTTCAACTAGCGAGCTGAATCAGCTCGTTAGCGGCGATTAAAGGTTGGCGTGAGGTCCGAATACCTCGTAGTGAATTCTGTCTCGCTCAACGCCAATCGATTCAAGTTGCTTCACAACATGGTCCATAAAGACTACTGGGCCGCAGGTATAGAAGTGACCAAAGTTCGTTGGAAGAGAATCTTTGATTTGTGCTAGATCCATTAAACCTGTGCTCGAATTATTGATACCCTCTGCATTAAGTGGTTCACGATACCACACTCTATGGTTCCAACCTTTTGCTGATACGATGGTATCTACCTCATCAATGAAAGAATGTTGCTGTTCGTTTTCACAGGCATGCAAATAGGTAACAGGATCGGACTTGCCATCCTTTGCCAACTGTTGAAGCATTGCTTGCATTGGCGTACAGCCAACACCTGCAGAAATCAGTACGACCGGCTTATTAACTTCTTTGTAGAAGAAGTCCCCTGCAGGAGGCAGTATTTCGATCACCGCACCCACTTCCACTTCATCATGCAAATAATGAGATACCAAACCTAGCTGGTCGCTGTTATTACCTTCCTTCTTGACAGAAATTCGGTAATTTTCACCATTTGGAGCTTGGGAAAGTGAATACTGGCGAATTTCTACATTCTCACCTTTTGAAGGTGTGACCTGTACACCTAGGTACTGCCCTACTTCATAATCAAGTACTTTGCCGCCATCTTCTGGAGTAAGGACAAAACTCATAACCAACTCAGATTCAGGCTTTTTATCAGTTACCACAAATCGGCGAGTACCGCGCCATCCACCGGTCGCCTTTTCACGCAACTGGTATAGCTCTTCCTCACGATCAATAAAGATTTGCGCTAAGAATAGGTAAGCTTCAGTCCAAGCTTCTTCAACTTCTTTGGTAAACGCATCTGGCGCCAGCTCTCTTAAGGTCTCAATGAGGTGGTGACCAACGATTTGATAGTGTTCTGCTTTGATATTAAAACTAGTATGTTTGTGCGCGATACGTTCAACGGCTGTAGTAAGCGCCGCTAAGTTTTCAATATTTTTAGCATACGCAGCAACAGCTTCGAATAGAGCAACACTTTGACGCCCTGTCTTTTGGTGCGTCATATTGAAGATGTCCTTCAGCTCAGGGTTGTGAGAGAACATTCTTTGATAGAAATGCTGAGTTAAAGCAGGGCCTGCAGACTCAAGTAATGGAATTGTGCTCTTGATGATTTCGATATGGTTGTTATTTAGCATATACGCTCCCTAGAAGGCTTAGACTTTTACAGTACGAACTTCGACTGTCTCATATTGTTTTTTTATAGTTTTAGTTGTATCCCTTGAGATATTTCTCTCGGGTATAGTGCGAGTTGAGAATCACACTTATTTGTTTTTCAACGAATACCTACAAAGCACAGAGCGTGCCAATTTTGAAATCCTTAAAAACTCTCACTTATTCAAGAGTTAACTATTAAATATCAGTCAAAATGACTGCTTTAATTTAGGTCAATATGACTCTATAATGCCTAGCATACTCATTACCATAAGTTGTAATCTCCTATGCAAGACATTTCTCCTTCCAACTTAATGGAGCTGACTATTGGCCTAGCCAGCAGCAATAACGACCAAGAACGCTTCGATTCGCTTATCAATACCATCAGAAAAACCATCATGTGTGACTGTGTTGCCTTGTTATCACTTCAAGGTGATACGCTTGTTCCTCTCGCGATGCAGGGCTTAGGCCGCGACACTCTAGGGCGCAGGTTCGTTATTAGTGAACATCCAAGATTCGCTCAGATTTGCGCATCCACATCTCCGGTTATCTTTGACGCCGATTCTGAGTTGCCTGACCCATTTGACGGCTTGCTCATTGACCACCATGGCGATCTTCCAATGCACTCTTGTATGGGTTTGCCTTTGATTTTTGGCGACAAGATGTTGGGAGCCCTCACTCTCGATAGCCTAGGGACTAATGCTTTTGACCACATTCCAACGCGCAGCCTAGAAGTATTATCTGCCATTGCTGCATCCACGTTAAAAATGGCACTAACTTTCTCTCAGTTGGAATACCAAGCCAAACAATCCAAACAGCTGCTTGAAGAACTCAACGTCGAAGCTTGGGAACGAGATGGCAGCGATATGATCGGTGATAGTGAGTTAATGCGCGTGTTGAAATCCGATATCGAAATTGTCGCGCCATCAGATTTTAATATCTTAATTCATGGTGAGACCGGTGTTGGTAAAGAGTTGGTGGCACGTAATCTACATTACCAATCAACTCGCCGACAGAATCCGTTAGTCTATGTTAACTGTGCGGCAATTCCTGAAAACCTCATCGAGAGTGAGCTATTTGGTCATGTAAAAGGGGCGTTCACGGGTGCAGATAAAAATCGCATGGGTAAGTTTGCGCTAGCCGATGGCGGGACACTATTTTTGGATGAAATTGGCGAGCTCCCGCTTGCGGCACAAAGTAAGCTTTTACGAGCATTACAGAATAACGAAATACAACCCGTTGGTAAGGATGAGATTCAAAAGATCAATGTTAGAGTCCTCGCCGCAACCAACCGTGAACTCAAGGAAGAAGTTGAACAAGGTAAGTTCCGCGCAGACCTTTATCACCGACTCAGTGTTTACCCAATTTCTGTACCGCCATTGCGTGAAAGAAACGGCGATATAGAGTTACTGGCAGGCTTCTTTCTGGAGCAAGCTCGACGTAAGCTTGGCATTAACCAAATCAAGCTAAGTCCAAATGTCGTATCTCATTTGAACCGCTATTCATGGCCCGGTAATGTTCGAGAGTTAGAACATGTTATTAACCGAGCAGCTCTGAAGGCGAAAGCAAGGCTGTTTGATAAGAAGGTGGTCACCGTAAGCATTGACGACTGTGGTCATTTTGACGATGAAAGCCGCATCACTCCGACCAAGCAAAGTAAAACAAGCGCTCCAATGATTGACCACTCGAAAGGCATTCGAGAGTCCACTGAAGAATATCAAAGAAGCTTGATATCCAATGCCTTAATTGAATGCGAGTATAACTGGGCTAAGGCAAGCAGAGTCCTTAAAACTGATCGAGCTAACTTGATTCGCTTATCGAAACGATTGGGAATTAGTGTGACCAAAAGCCATACCCTTTCTCGCAGTTAATGTTAACCGTACCAGAATCGTAAATAAGATGTTAATATTCGACGGTATGTCTCGCATACCGTCATTATAATTTTCTAAAAACAACAAGACTGCTCAACAGGTTATTTATGAAGTTCATCCGTATTATTCTTGGTAAAATCATACTGCTATTAAATTTCGTTTTCTCTCCGCGTGGCGTTAAACGCACGCCTGAAGCACAGCAACAAGCCGATCAAAAAGCGCAAACTATGCAGCTCTATCAATTTGAAGCGTGTCCCTTTTGTGTGAAAGTACGTAGAGAAATGAAACGTCAATCAGTCAACATTGCGTTGAAAGATGCTAAAAATGACTCAGTTGCGCGTGACGAGCTGCTAGCGGGTGGCGGTAAAGTAAAAGTACCTTGTCTGAAGATCACTCAAGGTGGTGAAGAGAAATGGATGTATGAGTCTTCCGACATTGTTTCTTATCTGCAAAAAGAGTTTGCTTAGGCGTCGTTATACAAACCGTTATTCCACGGTACGTTTAGTAATTAAGATAAGAATGCTCAGAGCCAGACACGAGTTGTGAGTAGCTCCCTGCCTGCGAAGGGGTGACGCCTATTTCAGCGACGGAGTCTAAAACTCGCTTTTATAACTTACCTAAAAAAAGAGCTCATAATGAGCTCTTTTTTAGTTTCCTAATTGCCGCTACACGGCTTGTTGCAAGTTTTCAGCATATTTACCTTGCTGCGCCATTACAAAGAAATTATCAATCCAATGCAGTATTAACGCAGAGTCTTGTGCTTTGTTTATTTCAATAAACGCTTGGTCATAATGCTGAGGCGTTAGGAGATGCTTACGCTTCTCCACCAATTTTTCTGTGAAGCTAGAGCTAAACTCAGGATGTCCTTGGACTGTGAATATATGATTATCTTTCACAAGCATAAAGTTAGGGCAAAAATCATTAGTAGCAATAACTTTCACGCCGCCAGGGACAATAATCACTTGGTCTTGATGACTCACTAATAGTCGCGCAGAGTCTACAGACAGATTCATCCATTTCTTCTGAGCGGTAATTTGAACTTCATAGCTGCCAAGTCCCCACCCTTTTTCCGATTTTTGCACCTTGCCGCCAAGAGCCCTAGCAATAACCTGATGTCCAAAACAGATGCCTACTAGTGGACGTCGACGAGCTTCACAGCGCGTTATCCAGTCCATGAGTTTGAGAATCCAGGGATGATTATCGTAAGCATTGTGTACACTACCTGTGATTATAAACCCATGGCATTCATCATGATGAGGTAACTCTCCTTTTGTCGCATCGTAGTTCTGAAAAGTGAACTCATTGTTGACCTCATAGAGAGAGGCCTCAATCATGTCTGCGTATTGACCATGGTCATCTGATAATGGCGAGTCCACATGGCCGCACGTTAATATCCCTATCTTCATTTATCACCTACTTCATTGTTGGCATTACAAATTCACTTTCTCTTTGCCCTTTAGGCCAGCGAGCAGTAACCGTCTTCATACGAGTATAGAAGCGCACGCCATCATTGCCATGAACATTGAGAGGTCCAAAGATTGAGCGCTTCCAACCACCAAAGCTATGAAATGCCATTGGCACTGGAATTGGCACGTTAACCCCTACCATACCGATTTCGACTTTTTCTGAGAAGTCGCGCGCGGTATCACCATCACGAGTGAAAATTGCAGTACCATTACCGAATTCGTGCTCATTAATAAGTTGCAGTGCTTCTTGATAATCTTTGGCACGCACTACCGACAATACGGGACCAAAAATCTCTTCGTTATAAATGGTCATGTCTGGAGTAACATTGTCAAATAACGTCCCGCCTACAAAGTAACCTGGAGCAGAGGTATTGATGCCACGCCCGTCCACTACAAGCGTTGCGCCTTGATCAACACCACTTTGAATGTATTCCGTTACCTTGTTCATGTGAGGCTCGCTCACCAATGGACCCATTTCGTTTTCAGGCGATACTCCCAGCCCTGGGCCTACGCGCAGTGCTTCCACTTTTTGTTTCAGCTGTGCCACTAATCGATCGGCAGTTTCATCACCGACAGCAACCGCCACGGAGATAGCCATACAACGCTCTCCCGCCGCACCATATGCCGCTCCCATAATAGCATTTGTCGCCCCTTCAAGGTCTGCATCAGGCATAACAACTAAGTGGTTCTTAGCTCCGCCTAACGCTTGAACTCGTTTGCCATTTGCACTTCCTTTGCTGTAGATAGCTTCGGCGATCGGCGTTGAACCTACGAAACTCACAGCTGCAACGTCTGGTGACTCAAGAAGCGCATCAACCACTTCTTTATCACCTTGGACAACATTAAAAACGCCATCAGGAAGACCTGCTTGTTTCAATAACTCAGCCAGCTTCAAAGACGCACTCGGATCTTTTTCAGATGGTTTAAGGATAAAGCTGTTTCCGCAGGCAAGCGCTACTGGGATCATCCATAGCGGTACCATCACAGGGAAGTTAAATGGTGTAATACCAACGCAGACACCAACTGGCTGCATTAAAGAATAGCTGTCTATCTCGCGTCCAACATTAAGTGAATGTTCACCTTTTAGCAGATGTGGGATACCACAAGAAAACTCAACCACTTCTAATCCACGTGTCAATTCTCCTAATGCATCACTGTGTACTTTGCCGTGCTCGGTAGAAATTAACGTAGCGAGCTCATCCGCGTTCTCTTCAAGCAAAGCTTTGAATCTGAACATGACTCGAGCACGTTGCAGTGGTGGTGTTGCTTGCCAAGCTTCTTGCGCCTGTTTCGCGACAGCCACAGCTTCTAGCGCTTCACTAGCACTTGATAGCTGAACTTGCCCTCGCAACTCACCATTTGCTGGGTTAAACAAGTCTGCGTTTCTTCCGCTGTGGCTCTCTACCATTCGGCCGTTGATAAAATTAGATACCAAAACTGACATAGTCTTATTCCTTGTAATCAATATTCTGCAAAACGTCTGCAATCAGAGTAAATAAATCGTCGATATGCTGCTTCTCAATAATCAGCGGCGGAGAAAGCGCGATGATGTCCCCAGTGACACGAATCAGAGCGCCCTTCTCGAAACACTTGGTAAAGACTTGGAACGCTCTAGATCCTGGCTTACCCGCAATTCCCTCTAACTCAATACCAGCAATCAAACCATAATTGCGAAGGTCTTTTACGTGAGGTAGCCCTTTCAAGCTATGGACCGCTTGCTCCCAATAATCTGAGAGCTCAGCCGCTCGTGTATAGAGATTCTCATTGCGATAAATATCTAGTGTCGCTAAACCAGCCGCTGCGGCTACTGGATGGCCGGAATAGGTGTAGCCATGGAACAACTCGATAGCTTGACTATCTGGAGCCACCATCGCTTGGTAAATTTCGTCGCTGACAAAAACGGCTCCCATAGGAATAGCACCATTAGTTAAGCCTTTAGCGGTAGTAATAATGTCAGGCTTGACGTCGAATTCTTGCGCTGCAAAAGGACTACCGATGCGACCAAATCCTGTAATAACCTCATCGAATATCAATAGAATGCCATGTTGGGTACAGATTTCACGAAGACGTTTCAGGTAACCTTTAGGAGGAAGAATTACCCCCGTAGATCCCGCAATCGGCTCAACAATAACCGCAGCAATGTTGCTCGCATCATGCAGAGTAACGATATTGTTTAGGCTTTCCGCCCAGCCGGGATCGTAATCAGGTAGCCCTTTGCTAAAGCCGCTATTTTCAATGCTCAATGTATGCGGAAGGTGGTCGACACCAGTTAACAGACTGCCAAATGTCTTGCGGTTATTGACAATTCCACCTACCGAAATACCACCAAACCCGACACCGTGATAACCACGCTCTCGACCAATTAGGCGCGTACGAGTCCCTTGTCCGATGCATCTCTGATAAGCCAACGCAATTTTTAGTGCGGTATCAACAGATTCAGAACCTGAGTTAGTGAAAAATACGCGATTCAAACCTGATGGAGCGATTTCTGAGAGTGACTCAGCAAATTCAAATGGCAATGGATGACCCATTTGAAATGTTGGCGCAAAGTCTAGATTGTGAATCTGACTCGCCACCGCTTCACTGATTTCATGACGCCCGTGTCCTGCATTACAGCACCATAGACCTGCTGTACCGTCGAGTATCTTGCGTTTATCTTCTGACGTGTAGTACATCCCTTCAGCTGAAACTAACATGCGTGGCGCTGATTTAAACTGCGAGTTAGCAGTAAACGGCATCCAAAAAGCATCCATATTTCCTGAACTAGTTGTACCTTGCTTGTTTATACCTTGCATCGTGCACTCCAACTAAAAATACTGAACAGCATTGTTTCTTTTACTAAACACCGCTAAACACTCGAACTACAACATGTAAATGCAATGTTATTAAATAATGAACAAAATTGACTATAGAACGTTTTATTTGCCTATTCAATGATTAAATTATAAACATTTGCTGGTTTTTTCTGTTTAGTGAGCTAGGATTGTGTTTAGTTTACTAATCACAAAGGGAAGAGTTGGAGATTTCGCCTAATGGAAACAGAAATAGGACCAAGGTTTAAAGCACTAAGAGAACGTGCAGGCTTATCACAGCGTGAGTTAGCCAAAAGAGCCGGCGTGACCAATGGATTCATTTCTCAGATTGAAAGTAACGCCGTAAGCCCGTCTGTCGCGTCGCTGAGTAAACTACTTAGCAAGATCCCTTCATCTATGGCGGAGTTTTTTGCGGTTGATGAACCAAAGCCTGATCAGTTTTTTTCACGCAAACAGCAACAACCAGAAATAGGCAGAGGAAAGATCAGCTATCGCCAGATAGGTCACTATCACGACGACAGGCAAATTGGCATGTTGAGAGAAACACTCGCTCCAGGTGCAGACACCGGAGATGAGATGCTCGCTCACGAAGGTCAAGAGTGCGGTGTTATTGTCCAAGGCGAGTTGGAGCTCACGGTCGACAGTGAAGTCGTCGTTCTACATGAAGGCGACAGCTATTATTTCGACAGTACACGTACTCACCGATTTAGAAATACTTCTGATATTGATTGCATCATTGTCAGTGCAAACTCACCA
Source organism: Vibrio sp. McD22-P3 (assembly GCF_021568915.1). Taxonomy (NCBI): domain Bacteria; kingdom Pseudomonadati; phylum Pseudomonadota; class Gammaproteobacteria; order Vibrionales; family Vibrionaceae; genus Vibrio; species Vibrio sp. McD22-P3. Next base: position 48,755 of record NZ_JAKGTN010000010.1, on the reverse strand, counting down.
GCCAGTTTTTAAGGAAGAAGGTAAACAATATGGACACTATGACTTGGCATGATAAAGCCGAAGCGTTGAGTTTTCGTACTCAGGCCTTTATCAACGGACACTTTGTTGATTCAGTCTCCGGCGATACGTTTGAAATCATCAACCCAGCAACAGGTCACCTATTGGCGCATGTCGCCCGCTGCACAGATAAAGATGTCGAGCTTGCAGTAAATGCTGCTCGTCAAGCGTTTGAGAGCCGTGTCTGGTGTGGTCTACCACCGGCAGAGCGTAAAGCGATCCTACTTAACTACGCTAAGCTCATTGACGAACATAAAGAAGAGTTTGCCCTTCTCGAATCACTCGATATGGGTAAGCCGATATCAGATGCAATGGGATATGACGCGCCGGCTACCGCGCGCTGCATTCAATGGAACGCAGAAGCCATAGACAAAGTCTATGATGAAGTTGCCCCAGTAACAGAAGGAGCATTAGCACTTGTGACTCACGAAGCACTAGGTGTCGTTGCGGCAATCGTACCTTGGAACTTCCCTACTGTTATGGCGGCTTGGAAGATTGGGCCCGCATTAGCAACCGGTAATTCAGTTATTGTGAAGCCTTCTGAGAAATCACCTCTCACCGCTATTTTGCTCGCCGACTTGGCCAAACAAGCAGGTATTCCAGACGGAGTGTTTCAAGTGCTCCCTGGCTTTGGCCATGAGGCAGGACAAGCATTAGCGCTTCACAACGATGTCGATTGTATCACTTTTACTGGTTCAACCGCCGTAGGTAAAAAGCTGTTATCTTTCGCGGGTGAATCCAACCTAAAACGTGCATTTATGGAATGTGGCGGCAAGAGCCCCCACATTGTACATCACGACGTTAAAGATATAGAAAAAGCTGCTGCAACAGCCGCCTCTGCTATCTGTTACAACCAAGGGGAAGTGTGTACAGCAGGTTCACGACTTCTGGTTCATTCCTCTATTAAAGATGAATTTATTGAACTGGTTAAGAAATACATGGCGAATTGGCAGCCTGCCGATCCTCTTGAGAGTGATACTCGGGTCGGTGCGATAGTAGATGCTGCACAGTATGAGCGTGTATTAAGTTACATCGATATTGGTCAGACAGAAGGAGCAACACTAGCTTACGGTGGTAAGCCTGCAATGGGCAACACCGATGGTTTCTTTATTCAACCCGCTTTGTTTACTGATGTCACACCCAATATGCGCATCTATAAAGAAGAGATTTTTGGGCCCGTTCTATGTGTTACCAGTTTTGACTCGATTGATGAAGCGATCCAACTTGCTAACGATAGCGAATACGGGTTGGCGGCAGGTATTTGGACATCTGACATGTCAACAGCCATTAAATGCTCTCGTGCATTAAGAGCGGGAACGGTATTCGTGAACAACTGGGATGGCGGTGACATGACCATGCCGTTTGGTGGATACAAGCAAAGTGGTAACGGTCGTGATAAGTCGCTGCATGCTCTGCATAAATACACTGAAGTGAAATCGACGTGGATTGAATTAGACTAGAGTTCTCTTTCAACACAAGAAAAATAGCGAAGCTCATGCTTCGCTATTTTTTTATTCAAAGACTTTAGAAAGTTGGAGGTGTCGCCGCACTAATAAGCTCACATTCGACCTTTCCTTTATTACGAAAGCGATGTGGTTTGCGAGTTTCAAAGTAATACGAGTCACCTGCCTTTAATACTCTAGTATGGCTGCCAACCGTAATCTCAATTTCTCCTCGAATAATGACACCGCCCTCTTCTCCATCATGCTCGATGAAGTCAGTCCCCGTATCTGAGCCTGGCGGATAGATTTCTCTTAAGACTGCTAATTGGCGACCTTCTCGCTTTGCACCAACTAGCAACATTTTTATCTGTCCATCCCCTAAATCCGCCATCTGTTCTGCACTAAAGAAGATGTCATCTTTAGGCTCAACGTCGAGGGTGAAGAACTCTCCCATTGAGATTGGTATAGCATCGAGGATCTTTTTCAAAGAGCCAACGGACGGGTTTACTAAGTTCTGTTCTATTTGAGAGATCATGGAGTTGGTTACACCACTTCGTTTAGCAAGTTCACGCTGTGACATCCCACGCATGGTACGAATTGTTTTTAGTTGCTTACCTACATCCATGTCTTTCTCCCAAATTAGAACCGATTACTTAGCATCAACCACTTGCTGAACTATTGTTGACTCATTTTCATTTCAAGCAGCCTACGCTTTTCCGCCTTCGCCATCAACCACCACGCAATAAACGTGGCACAAGACACTGCTAATATGGTCAGTGTTGCTAATGCATTGATTTTAGGGCTAACACCTAAACGGACACTTGAGAATACCACCATAGGTAATGTTGTCGCACTCGGACCAGATACGAAGCTCGCAATCACTAAGTCATCTAATGACAAGGTAAACGCTAATAACCATCCCGCCAAAATAGCGGGTGCAATCGAAGGCAGCGTTATCTGTAAGAACACTTTCCAAGGTGGTGCGCCCAAGTCCATAGCAGCTTCTTCGATAGAGCGATCGACTTCTTGAAGTCGAGAACTCACTACTACCGTGACATAAGCCGTACAGAAAGTTACATGGGCAATCCAAATGGTCATCATGCCTCGCTGGCTAAACAGGTCAAACACTTGTCCCATCGCAATGAATAACAATAGTAGAGAAAGACCTGTAATAACCTCTGGCATAACCAAGGGCGCCGTGATCATAAAGGCAAACCCAGTTTCCCCTTTAAATTTCCCAAAGCGGTTCAATACAAATGCAGCAATAGTACCTAAAACAACAGCTGCGCTGGCTGATAAAAAGCCTATCATCAGACTCAGCTTCACACCGCCCATGAGCAAATCATCTTCTAATAGCTCGAAATACCATTTAAACGAAAAACCGGACCATACCGTAACCAATCGGTTTTCGTTAAATGAATAAACAATCAGAATCAGAATTGGCAGATAAAGAAAGGTAAAACCCGCCGCCAAAATACACCACTTCAGTTTACTGTTATAGACCGGAATGTCGTTCATGCTTGCGCCTCCAGTTCACGTTTTTGATAACGATGGAACCATAAGATAGGCAACATCAAAATAAGCAACATTACGATAGCTACCGCCGAAGCGACTGGCCAATCTCGGTTGTTAAAGAACTCTTGCCACAAGACTTTACCAATCAATACTGTATCAGGCCCGCCTAGTAGTTCCGGAATAACAAACTCACCTACAGCAGGGATGAACACTAACATCGACCCTGCGATAATACCGGCACGTGTCAATGGTACGAGGACCGTGAATAGTGTTGTTACTGGTTTCGCCCCGAGATCACTTGCCGCTTCCAGTAAGGAGTAATCCACTCGCATCAATGCGGTATAAAGAGGCAAAACCATAAAGGGTAAGTAGGTATAGATAATACCAATATAGACTGCAGTATCTGTGTGCAATATCTTGAGCGGTTCCTCAATAACACCAAAGGTCATCAACATATTGTTCAGAAGGCCGTTATTCTTAAGTATTCCTATCCAAGCATAAACACGAATCAAAAAGCTGGTCCACGATGGCAATATGATCAGCATTAATAACACATTTCTAGTTGACGGCTTCGAATGAACAATAGCCCAGGCAATCGGAAAACCAATCACTAAGCAGAGTAATGTAGAGATAAGTGCAATACGAATCGACTGTAAATACGACGACGCGTATAAGTCATCTTCTATCAAATATTGATAGTTGCCGACGTTGAGTAACAGCTGCAACTGCTGCTCAGCATAACTAAGCAATTCAGAATAAGGTGGAATCGATATTTGAGCTTCAGCAAAACTGATTTTGAATACGATTAGAAACGGCAATAGAAAGAACAGCAGTAACCATCCGTAGGGAACAGCAAGCAATAAGCACTTTGGCGTGGGAACAATACGCCAAATATTGAGTTTGGCTTGTTTCTTCATAGTTTCAGTACCACGCAGCTTTCCATGTCCCAGCAAAGATTGACTCTTTGCTCCCACGTTGGCATACCTTTTCTCACACGGCTCGTGTTTTGTAGCGTTGCAGTGACCAACTTGCCGGAATCCAAACGAACATGGTAAATGGATTGGTTGCCCATATAGGCGATATCTTCCACCACCCCACTACAAGAATTACTAGAGTGATGGGTATGGTCACATAGTGTCATTTTTTCTGGTCGAACAGCTATCATCAAAGGGATACCCGGAGCACCTGAAATACCATGATTAATAGTAATCACATTCGATAGGTCTGGGGTTCGAACCGTCGATTTATCGCTAAGATTGGTTTCTAGAACACCCTCAAAAATATTGACCGAGCCGATGAATTTCGCGGCAAACTTCGAGTTCGGATGCTCGTAAATAGCTTCTGGAGAACCAATTTGCACAAACTGGCCTTTGTTCATAATGGCGATACGTGTTGCCATGGTCATCGCTTCTTCTTGGTCATGCGTGACCATCACACAGGTAACACCCACACTTTCCAGTATGTCGACCACCTCAAGCTGCATTTTTTCGCGTAAGTTTTTATCCAGTGCACCCATTGGCTCGTCTAGCAAAAGTAGCTTTGGTTTTTTAGCTAGGCTTCTGGCGAGTGCAACACGTTGTTTTTGACCGCCAGATAATTGGTGCGGCTTACGCTTCGCAAAATCTGTCATTCTGACCAGCTCAAGCATATGCTTAACGGTACTAGCAATTTCTTGGCTTGGCATACCGTCTTGCTTTAACCCAAACGCAATGTTCTTTTCTACGGTCATGTGAGGAAACAGTGCATAGGACTGAAACATCATATTGACAGGTCGTTTGTATGGAGGGATATCGGCAAGATCTTCACCATCAAGAATAATCTGTCCTGCGCTTGGTTGTTCAAATCCAGCGAGCATTCGTAGCAAGGTTGATTTTCCGCACCCCGACGCGCCTAATAGCGCAAACAGTTCACCTTGGTTGATCGTAAGATCGATGTTATCTACCGCAAGATGGCCGCCGAAGTCCTTCGTCAGTCCTCGGATTTCTAATAATGGTTTTGGTGGCACCGGCGAAACATGTTGGTGATTGAGTTCTGTATCAAGTGACATCACTGTCATGGTAGTCTCCAAGCAAAATTGGCGACTCAAAACGAGTCGCCAAATTAGGGTTTGATCAGTTCTTAATGAAATCCGTCCAAGCGCGAGTCATAGCACGTGATGTCTTATGCGGTAACATCTTTGAGCTATATAACTTCGCTTGCGCTTCTTCTGTTGGGTAGATTCCTGGATCTTCCAAGATTTCTGCGTCAATAAACTCACGTGATGGTGGGTTTGGATTCGCATACCAAACATAGTTACTGATTTCAGCAATCACTTCTGGACGAAGTAGATAGTTGATAAACAAGTGAGCGTTTTCTGGGTGCTTCGCTTCTTTTGGAATCGCCATTAAATCAAACCAGGCAAGCGCTCCCTCTTTTGGAATCGAGTAAGCCACTTCTACGCCATTATCTGCTTCAGCTGCACGATCTGCCGCTTGCAGAACATCGCCTGACCAACCAATCGCCACACATACATCGCCGTTAGCTAGGTCATTGATGTATTGTGATGAGTGGAAATAGGTTACATAAGGACGAACTTGTTTAAGCAGTGCAAGCGCATCTTTTTTATAAGCGTTAGGATCAGTACTGTTTGGATCTTTGCCGATATAGTTCAGCGCCGCTGCCATGATCTCTGTCGGTGCATTCAGGAAACCAACACCACACTTAGAAAGTTTCTCCATGTTTTCTGGTTTGAATACTAAGTCCCAGCTGTCCACTGGCGCGTCTTCACCCAAAACCTCTTTCACTTTAGCAACGTTGTAACCGATGCCCGTTGTGCCCCAAAGATATGGCACAGAGTAAGCGTTGTCGGGGTCGACAGTGTCCGCCAGAATCCCCATTAATTTAGGGTCTAGGTTGCTGTAGTTAGTTAGCTTTGACTTATCCAGCTTTTGGAACGCGCCAGCTTTGGCTTGACGTCCCAGAAAATCATTACTTGGCACAACTAAGTCAAAGCCTGTATTACCAGATAATATCTTCGCCTCTAATACTTCATTTGAGTCGAATACATCGTAAACCACCTTGATGCCTGTCTCTTCTTCAAACTTTTTAATCGTATCTTCCGCGATATAATCTGACCAGTTATAGATATTGAGCACTTTTTCCTCAGCCGCATAGGATGTCATTGAGCTAAGTCCTATCGTCATCCCTAACGCGATACCGAAGCATGCTTTTGTTTTCTCCATTTGGATCTCCGTTCCTGTTTGCTCTTTGGTTAATACCTTTGGGTATAAATCTCGTCGGCTACTGCGAAACGTCGGCGAGTGTGTTGTCTAAGGCTATTTTTGCCTTGTCGATAAACTCATCAATTTCTGCACGTGTAATGATAAGCGGTGGTGAACAGATCATGGTGTCGCCAACAGCTCGCAACACGACACCCGCGGCAAAGCAGTGTTCACGACATCGAGTACCGACATCAAGTTCTTTGTCAAAACGCTCATTGGTGGTCTTGTCTTTGACTAATTCAATAGCCCCGACCAGTCCTTTCGTTCTAGCTTCTGCCACCATTGGGTGTTCAAGAAGTTCATTCCAACGAGAAGCAAAATACGGAGCAATATCTTCACGCACACGATTAACAATATTGTGTTTTTGCATCTCTTTAATGTTGGCGATAGCAACTGCACATGCCGCTGGGTGACCCGAATAGGTAAAGCCATGAGCGAATTCAGTATCTGCGTCTGTCAACACTTGTGCGACATGGTCTCGAACCATTACACCGCCAAGTGGTAAATACCCAGAAGTAATGCCTTTCGCCATACACATCAGATCAGGTTTGATGTTGAATGTTTGGCTTGCGAACCACTCACCGGTGCGCCCAAAGCCGCAAATGACTTCATCAGCAATAAGTAAGACTTCATACTTGTCACAGATACGTTGAATTTCAGGCCAATAACTGTCAGGCGGAATAATAACGCCACCTGCACCCTGAATGGGTTCCGCAATAAACGCAGCGACATTGTCTTCACCCAGTTCTAGGATTTTGGCTTCAAGCTGCTGCGCACGTTCTAGACCAAATTCATTCGCGTCGATCCCTTGTCCTTCACCAAAATGATAAGGTTGATCAATATGAACAATATTCGGTAGTGGTAGACCACCTTGGGCATGCATAAATGCCATGCCACCTAGACTTGCCCCTGCCATCGTACTGCCGTGATATGCATTCTTGCGACTGATAATGGTTTGTTTATTTGGCTTATCTAAGCTTGCCCAGTAATGGCGCACCATTCTAACCACGGTGTCGTTGCACTCTGAGCCTGAACCGGTAAAGAACACGTGGTTCATGCCTTCAGGCGCTACTTCGGCAAGCAAAGTTGAAAGCTCTACAGCTGGTGGATGAGTGGTTTGGAAAAACAAATTGTAGTAAGGCAACTCTTGAAGTTGATTCGTCGCAGCCTCGATAAGTGGCTGGCAGTTATAGCCCATATTGACGCACCATAACCCTGCCATTCCATCTAGGATTTTGTTGTCATCTTCGTCGTAAATATAAATGCCTTCCGCTCGGGTAATAACGCGTGAGCCTTTATCGTTGAGTGCTTTAAAGTTGGTAAATGGGTGCAAGCAGTGTGCACTATCTTGTTCAATCCATTTAGACCCAGTTTGTTTTGACATAACTTAATTCCATTTCTCGCTGTATTAACGGGTTTGCTTTTCTCTATAGCGTTGCCTGTATTAAACGTTCAATAATAAGAACTCTCTTTCCCAAGAACTGATGACTTGGAAATACGTTCTGTACTCCTTACGTTTGATGGCTACGTAAGCAGATACGAATCGGTCACCTAAAATTTCTCTCAGCTCGTCACTGTTTTCTAACAACACCAAAGCGTCTTCTAGGTTATGAGGAAGTGAGTATGGCTCAGTGGTCATATCACCTGTGCTTTTTTCCGTTGGTGTAAGCTTCTCTTTCATACCTAAGTAGCCACATGCCAACGTCAATGCCATGGCGAGATAAGGGTTTGCATCCGCGCCGGCGTAGCGGTTTTCAAGACGGCGAGACTCTTTATCAGAGATAGGCACACGTAATCCAACAGTACGATTATCTTCACCCCAAGCCACGTTCGTTGGTGCAGAGTCACCAAATACTAAACGGCGATAGGAGTTCACGTTAGGCGCGAAGAACGCAATAGCCGCTGGCGTGTATTTCTGCATACCGCCGATATAATTCAAGAAAAGGTCACTGTTAGTACCATCTTCATTGGCAAACAGGTTTTTTCCGTTTTTATCCACCAAACTCTGGTGAATATGCATTGCACTACCAGGCTCATCTTCCATTGGTTTTGCCATAAAGGTGGCATACACATCATGTCTTAAAGCTGCTTCACGTACAGTGCGTTTAAATAAGAACACTTGGTCAGCTCTATCGAGCGGCTCACCGTGGTCAAAGTTCAGCTCCATTTGTGCAGCGCCAGATTCATGCACCAAAGTATCGACGTCCAATTCTTGAGCTTCACAGTAGTCGTACATGTCTTCAAAAATAGGATCGAACTCATTCACTGCATCAATACTAAAAGACTGACGAGCTGTTTCAGGGCGTCCATTTCGACCAATTGGCGGCTCTAATGGATAGTCCCAATCTAGATTCTTCTGTACCAGAAAGAACTCAAGTTCAGGGGCAACAACAGGTTGCCACCCCTCTTTTGCATAGAGGTTTAGCACTCGACGTAGCACGGCTCTCGGTGAGATATCTACCGGGTCTCCATCGACGGTAAAACAATCATGGATAACCTGAGCGGTAGGTTCTTTTGTCCATGGAACAAAACGAATGGTATTTTGGTCAGGCTCCAGAGTCATATCCTTCTCTGTCAGGTCGATCATACTTTCATCGTCTGGCCAGTCTCCGGTTACAGTCTGGAAAAAAACCACTTCGGGAAGACGCATGCCCCCTTCTCGAAGGAATTTTTTCGCAGGCATAATCTTGCCTCGCGCGTTGCCTGTAATATCGGGGATCAGGCACTCAACTTCAGTAATACGGTTCTCTTCTATCCATTTCCTAATCGTTTCCATAAATCCTTCTTTTTCAAAAATTGCTCAACGAATTTATCAATAAGCTCCATTTAGGATTGGCAGCAAGCTGTACAATTGTCAAACAAATATGTTAATTATTTTGTAACTTTTGAGATACCGATTAACATTTTATATACATTTGTGTTGTCTTTTACTGAACATTATGTCTATGGTTAAAAAGCAACCAGTGGCGCAAGATTCAAAACAAAGGCTTGCTATACATGGATAGGTTGGAGATAAGTGGAGGAGCCACAGTGGGAACAAGTCAACTTTCAAACAGTGCTGACAACATAGAACCAATACAGGTTAGTCACGATAAGCTAACAATTGAACGATTTATTGAACACCACCCTGACGTGACAACGTTGGATCTCATATTGTTCGATATGAACGGCGTAGTGAGAGGTAAGCGCGTTCCTTTATCACAACTAAATAAGGTACTAGAGCAAGGTATCTGTCTTCCGGCTTCTGTATTTGCCTTAGATATTTGTGGAGAAACCGTAGAAGAAACTGGTTTAGGTTTCGAAAAAGGCGATGGTGACAGAATTTGTCGTATGGTCACAAGTTCTTTGGTTACTACACCATGGCAGGAAAACAGTGCTCAAGCCATTGTGACTATGTTTGAACCCACATCCAATCAACCGTTTTTTGCCGACCCTCGCCACGTACTAGAAGTACAGCTAGACAAATTAGCTACGAAAGGCTTTAAGCCTTGTATAGCCGTTGAGCTCGAGTTTTACTTACAAGACCTTGAGCCCGATGAAGCGGGTAACCCGCAACCACCATTGATGCCGATAAGCGGTGAAAGGATGACACAAACGCAAGTCTACTCACTCGAAGAGCTCGATGAGTTTAAAGCGTTTCTAGATGAAGTGATTGAGACTTGCAACGCTCAAAATATCCCTGCCGACAATATCACCGCCGAATACGCACCTGGACAGTTCGAGGTCAACCTCAAACATACGAGCGACGTACTTCTGGCTTGTGACCAAGCTATGCTGCTAAAACGTGTAGTGCGAGCGGTGGCAAAGAAACACGGCTTCTACGCAAACTTTATGGCCAAACCCTACACCGAGTATGCTGGTAACGGCTGCCATGTCCACATTAGCCTGCAAGACGACGTCGGCAACAACGTATTTGGTGAAAATGAAGAACTACTACTCAATGCCATCGCGGGCGTTCTCGCTCATTTAGAGGATAGCATGGCAATATTTGCGCCCAATGCAAACTCCTATCGTCGACTTCAACCCAATATGTTTGTACCACTTCACGCTACATGGGGATGGGACAATCGTACTGTAGCGGTAAGAATTCCAGCGAGCGGTACCGAAGACAAAAGAATTGAACATCGACTCTCCGGCGCGGACGTAAACCCTTATCTCACGGTAGCAGTATTGCTAGCATCAATAATCGACGGAATAGAGAACAAACTGACTCCACCAGCACCAATTGAAGGGGATGCGACCCTACTAGAACTGCCTATGCTTCCTATTTCATGGGATATGTCTCTCCATGAGTTTGAAAACAGTCAGTTTATGAAAAGCAGTTTTGGTGAAGAGTTTTGTAAAGTCTATCTTGCCAATAAAAAACATGAACAGGCGCGCTTTTCAGCACAAGTCTCTCCATTAGAATACCAGTGGTACAAATAAGTAAGGATACAAAATGAAAGTCAAACACACAGACTCTTACTATGCAGCATCAAGAAATCAGCATTTCGATTTCCCCAAACTTATGGGAGAACATGTTGCCGACGTCTGTGTGATAGGCTCCGGAATCACCGGAGCCACCGCTGCATTAGAGCTGGCTAACAAAGGCTTTAAAGTCATTGTGTTAGAAGCTAACCGCGTGGGCTGGGGGGCATCAGGTCGCAGTGGAGGCCAAGCCATTTTCGGTTGGGCATCAGAGCAGGACACACTTGAGAAATTAGTCGGTAAATCCGATGCCAAAAAGCTTTGGGACATCTCTGTCGAAGCGCTGGCGTTAACGAAATCGAACATCAACAAATACAACATTGATTGCGACTGGCGTGATGGCATGGTTCATGTGGGTATGAAACCACGCCACGATAAAGAGTTAAAAGCATGGTATGACGATTTAACTGAAAACTATGGTTATGAATCATTAGAAATGTGGGACAAAGATGAAGTTGCCAGTCGTATCGCAAGTACCAAGTATACCTCTGGAATGTTTGATAGTAACAGTGGCCACTTACACCCGCTCAACTATACCTTAGGTTTGGTTAATGCAGCCAAACTCGCTGGGGCGGAATTTTATGAAGATAGCGCAGTAAACAAGATTGAACATGGTGATCCGGCAACGCTGTTTACTAGAGATGGAAAAGTAAAAGCAAATCACGTCATTCTTGCTTGTAATGCCTATATGGAAGGGCTGGAATCGAAACTCGAAAATAAAGTAATGCCGGTAGGTACTTATATTTGCGCGACCGAGCCATTAGGCGAGGAAGTAACAGGATCGCTGATGCAAGATCATATCTCAGCTTGCGATATCAACTTCGTTCTCGATTACTACCGATGTTCCGGTGATCACCGTATGCTATTTGGTGGAAGGGTGAGTTATTCAGGCGTCGCACCATTTAACTTAGAAAAAGCCATGCGCGCGCGGATGCTTGATATATTCCCACAGCTTAAAGACACAAAAATCGAATACGCTTGGGGAGGAAACGTCGCCATCACTATGAATCGAGCCCCCCACTTTGGCCGGCTAAAACCAAACGTCTATTTTGCGCAAGGTTTTTCAGGCCATGGTATCGCCGCGACAGGTATGGCGGGTACATTAATGGCGGAGTGTATTGCGACCACTGCAGAGCGATTCTCTATATTTGATAAAATCAAACACATGCCCTTCCCGGGTGGTCGAATGTTTAGAACCCCAGCGTTGGTTCTAGCCATGTCTTATTTTAGAGTTCGAGACCTTTTATAAAGTAGATAAAAAAGGAGCTGATAGTAGCTCCTTTTTTTAGATTTTTAAATATTAAATTAACCAACAACCTATTGAGTTATATTAACGTCATAGTTTGATAGATAATGTATAACGCTTTTCTTAGGGATTTAATTGTTATATCAATTAAATCCCCATCATTATTTTAATAACCCCGAATGGACTTGCAGCCCCATTTGAGTCAAAGAATAAATTTTCCCTTCACCCTTAAACACCAGCCCGGCTTTAACTAATTGACGTAAATGAAAATTGAATTTGGTGTGATCTTCTACCGCCACTACTCGACATAGATCCATGAACTTCATTTTACGATGCAGTCGTAATTGTTTAAGCACTTGTCGTCGAATAGGATTCGACAGAGCGCTAAACACTAAATCATCATCCCGCTCTAGCTTAGGGGACTTAGGAGATCGCTGAGCATGAATTCGTTTCAAGGTTGTCGAAACCGTAGTGAGGTTAAAAGGTTTAGTAAGAAACTCATCCGCTCCCTTTTTCATCGCATCCACAGCAACATCTACCGTCGCAAATGCCGTAGAAATCACTATGCCAATGTTCGGGTGAATTCGACGAAGACTTGATAACGCTTCTATGCCCGTTATACCAGGCATCACCACATCGAGTAACGCAACATCAAAGTGTTGTACCAATGCAGCCTCAATGGCATCTTCGGCATTATCAAATGCAACGACATCAAATGACTCGAGGCTAAGTGCTTCAATCAGTGCTTCTTGCAGTTCTTTGTCATCTTCAGCTAGTAACAATCTCAGTGTCATTTCAAATATCTCGGAAGTTTTATTTCTACGGTCAAACCACAACCTTCGTTGTAGAGGTTCATTGACCCATTGTGCTGCATTACCAATTGATTCACTATAGCAAGCCCCATCCCTGTCCCTTCACCTTTTGGTTTCGTTGTGAAAAATGGCTTACAAGCATTCGCAATGATCTCTTTACTCATACCGCCAGCATTATCTTTAAACACTAGGACTGCGTTCAACTGCTCTTGATAGGCCTTAAAGGTTATAATTAACCCATCTTTTCTAGCATCACAAGCATTCGATATCAGGTTAGAAATTACATCTTGCAAAGCTTGAACATCACTAACTACCTCTAAACCATGTTGACAATCTACTTGCCAGTCAGTGCCGTCAAGTCGAAATCGATTAAGCTCAAATGTATTGTAAATCACGTCTTGTACGTTCACTCGTTCTCGTAATACGGGCTTTTTATGTGCGTAATTTAGGACTTCTTGACTGATATCTGCAGCTCGTTCAAGCCCAGTACGAATTCGCGTCAACTGGCGTTGATATACATCGTTTTCAGGTAGCTGACGCTCAAGAATATCACAGCCCATCGTTGCACTTGAGAGTGGTGTCTTGATTTCGTGGGCCACGGCTGACGATAGCTCTCCCAATTCACGAAGTTTCACGTCATGCAGTGACTGCTGAAGCCGAGTTTCTAACTGTATATCTCGTTCACGATCAAAGACTCGCAAAGCTCTCCAAATGAAGATGAGTATGAGTATTGCGCTAACCGTTCGCAGTATTATTACCCAGATGCCAAACTCGGCAGTAAGTACTCCTGCTGAAATGCCATATAAAACTAATGCGAGTCCAGTTAATTTAAACGGTTTTGAAGCACCATGCCCTTCGTGTTCAAGCTCATTCGCGTAAACGTACATCACTAAACCTGCTGAACAAGCAGCACCAAAGCCAAAAATCAAGCGAACTTGATTGGCAATCAGTTGCAGGTAATCGCTATAGCTTAACGCCCAGTACTGGATAACCACACTGAACATGAAATAGATAAACGCAGCGCAACCTAGTGCTTTTATCCATCTTATCTGCCGCCAAGTGGTTACTGAAAGCAACTGCCACGCAAAAGCACCCAATGCAATATACGACAGCCACAACTTGGCGACCTTGAAGGTTGCTAAGCCCGTGACACTTTCTAGGTCGTCAGCGTAAATAACAAGATAAAGCTCAGACCACTCATGCAGACCATGTAATAAACCGAACGCAGCAAGCGTCGGTAGTGCCGATGCCATTGAAATACGACTTTGACTCAGGTCTCGGAACAATATAGCGAAAAAGATCGCAAAGAAAGCGAGTCCATAAACCAAATAAACTGAAAAAGTAAGTAATTCATCCATACTTTGTAATATTTTAATTCACATCGTTAAGTTACCTATTAATAGAAGTATTACATGCTAAAACAACCAAGTAAAATGTTGTGAAGTTTTATTATCAGATAGGCATCACTTTATATAAACCTTTGCGTTAAATAGCACTGTCACGTACTCGCTTAATATAACTGTAATATTTAGTTCTTAATCTCCGCTTTGTTGATTGGTACATACCGATTAATGGATTGAGTAGTTTCAATCACCTTAGTTTTATTTGAACACAAAACTAAACCGGGCCATTAAAAAGTATTACTCCTTTTTAATGGCCCACACTAAACGAATTATATCGGAGATATATTGTGAAATTTATCAGATCAGCTCTCTTGTCTTCTGTGTTAGTCACTGCATCATTCGGCTTGGCAGCAAAGACCACTATTAACGGTGCGGGCGCGACTTTCCCTCATCCAATTTATGCAAAGTGGGCTGAGCAATACCAAAAGGAAACGGGGATCCAGATCAACTATCAAGCTATCGGTTCTGGTGGTGGCATTCGTCAGATCACAGCAAAAACGGTAGACTTTGGCGCGACAGATGCACCGCTTACTATCGAAGAGTTGAACAAAGAAGACATGATTCAATTTCCTATGGTCATGGGCGCGATTGTCCCTGTAATCAACCTACCAGGTATCAAGGCAGGTCAATTAAAACTGACAGGCAAAGTATTAGCTGATATCTACTTAGGAAATATCAAGAACTGGAACGATAAAGCTATTACGGGACTTAACCCAGATATAGTGCTCCCAAACCAACCTATTTATGTTGTCCACCGCTCTGATGGGTCAGGTACTACATTCAATTTCACTGAATATCTTGATCAAGTTAGCCCAGAATGGCACGAAAAAATCGGTGCAAGCAAAGACATCGCATTGCCCTCGGCAGCGACGGCAATTGGTGGAAACGGTAACGCTGGTGTCGCCAACTTCGTTACGCGCACTCGTGGTGCTATCGG
Source organism: Vibrio sp. McD22-P3 (assembly GCF_021568915.1). NCBI lineage: Bacteria > Pseudomonadati > Pseudomonadota > Gammaproteobacteria > Vibrionales > Vibrionaceae > Vibrio > Vibrio sp. McD22-P3. Next base: position 33,616 of record NZ_JAKGTN010000010.1, on the reverse strand, counting down.
CTACGTCGAATATGCATTCGCTAAACAAAATGATTTGGCGTACACACAAATGCAGGCTCGCGATGGTGCATATCTAATGCCAACCATGAAAACCTTCCAAGCCGCTGCCGCAAACGCCGATTGGGAAGACGCTCCAGGATATCATTTACTTCTTAACAACCAACCGGGAGCTGATTCGTGGCCGATGACCGCCGCAACTTTCATCTTGATGCATAAGGACCAACCTGACGCCAAGAAAGCACAAGAGATTATTAAGTTCTTTGAATGGAGCTATACCCAAGGCAAAGCTGCTGAAGAACTCGACTATATTCCAATGCCGAAGAAAGTCGTTAGCATGGTTAATGACACTTGGAAACAAAGTCTAAAAACCAACAATCAAGCCATTATTAAATAATTCACTATTAACGAGCCTAGCCTCTCGAGGTTCAGGCTCGTATTCCCAGTATTATGACTACTTTAACTTTATCCAACAAAGTAAATGGCGACTCAATTTTCGAACGATTGAGCTTTACTAGTGCCCTACTTATTCTTGTTACTCTTTCTGGAATCTTACTGTCACTCATTGATGGAGGATGGCCTGCATTTAAAGAATTCGGACCGGGCTTTGTATTCCATAACGTGTGGGATCCAATTCGAGGTCAGTTCGGCGCTGCGTCAGCCATCTACGGTACTCTAGTGACATCACTAATTGCCATTATTATTGCCGTCCCTATTGCCTTAGGTACAGCAATATTTCTCGCCGAGTTAGCGCCTAAATGGGTCAGCGTACCGGTAAGTAAAGCGATCGAATTGCTAGCGGCTATTCCGAGCATTATTTATGGTATGTGGGGTCTTTTTGTCTTTTCTCCTTGGTTCTCAAATGGCTTCCAAACCTGGGCTGGTCAACACCTTATTGAAATCCCCATCATCGGACCTTGGTTTAATGGTCCGCCTATTGGCATCGGACTTCTTACTGCGGGCATTATTCTGTCCTTCATGATTTTACCAATCATGACGTCACTTACACGAGATGCACTAAAGTCTATCCCCAATGTGTTGAGAGAAGCAGCTTATGGTACCGGAGCGACACCTTTTGAGGTGATTACCAAGGTACTGATTCCTAAAGTGAAAAATGCAACCGTGAGCGCTGGTATCTTGGGTTTGGGTCGCGCACTAGGCGAAACCATGGCGGTCGCATTTGTGATTGGGGGTGCAAACCGTATTGAAACTTCTTTCTTTATGCCTGCTGCATCAATCTCATCGACAATCGCTCAGCAGTTTAATGAAGCCACCGACCCAACGCATATTGCATCACTGATTGCGCTTGGCGTTGTACTTTTCTTTATTACGTTCTTCGTGATGGGATTTGCTCGTCATCTAGTAGGGAAAGCATCATGAAAATAAGAAAGCTAAAGAATCAGCTGTTTCTCGCATTCTGTACCTTCTCTGCAGCATGTGGCGTGTTTGTATTGGCTTGCGTACTGTATACCTTAGTGGGTGAAGGAATCAAAGGCATCACGTGGGCAGTCTTTACTGAGATTACTCCAGGTCCTGGCAGTCATGGTGGACTCAAAAATGCTCTATTAGGGAGCTTAATGCTCACCACTATCGGTATCCTCATAGCTACACCTATCGGTGTACTTGCTGGAACATGGTTAGCAGAGGCTCAGCCTGGCAATAAAGTTGCCGAATCAATTCGCTTCCTAAACGGCATGCTTATGAGTGCGCCTTCAATCCTAGTTGGCTTGTTTGTTTATGCGGTTATCGTGGTTCCAACCGGAGGTTATTCAGGCTGGGCAGGTGCAATTGCATTAGCAATATTGGCGTTGCCTGTGATCGTTGCGTCGACAGAAGAGATGCTGCGCTTGGTTCCACCAACATTGAAAGAAGCAGGAAGTGGCCTAGGCGCTCCGAAGTGGCGAGTCATCACCCAGCTTGGATATCGAGCCGCTGGACCCGGAATTATGACTGCCGTATTACTGTCTGTCGCACGTATTTCTGGCGAAACGGCTCCTCTGCTTTTCACTTCATTGAACAGCAGTTTCTTAACGACTGATTTGAGCAAACCAATGGCTAACTTGCCTGTCACCATATATCAATTTGCTATGAGTCCTTTCGCCTCTTGGCAAGAACTGGCATGGGCGGGCGCTCTCATCGTTACCACCTTTATTTTGATTGTTAATATCACGGCAACAGCTTTGCCGAAACTTCTAAAAGCGAGAAAGGCATAAGTATGGCTACTGCAAACATAATTCAAAATAGCGAACAATCCATTCTTGGAAGCTGCATTTCTACCCTTGATTGTGAGACAAACAACGCCAACGACGTATCTAATCTGACACACCGTATGGATATTCAAAATCTAAACTTTTTCTATGCTAAAGGGCTAAATCCTGCATTGAAGAATGTGTCGATGCCGATATATAAAAACCGAGTAACGGCACTAATTGGACCGTCAGGCTGCGGAAAATCCACGCTACTGCGCACCTTAAATCGCATTTATGATCTTTATGGTAACCAGTACGCAGAAGGTGAGATTCTTCTTGATGGCGAATCCATATTTTCTAATACCGATGTAAATGAACTGCGTTCTAAAGTCGGGATGGTATTTCAAAAACCCACACCATTCCCAATGTCTATTTACGACAACATGGCGTTTGGGTTAAAGATACAAGGTGAGCTATCAAAAGCCGAGATTGACGCTCGTATTCAATCGGCACTTAAACGAGCGCACCTATGGGAAGAAGTGAAAGATAAGTTGCATCACGATGCGAATGGCCTTTCAGGTGGGCAGCAACAACGGCTATGTATTGCACGTACGATTGCCCTTGAGCCTGAAGTTATCTTGATGGATGAACCGACTTCGGCGCTTGATCCTATTGCGACTGCCGCAATAGAAACCTTAATCACAGAGTTACGAGAGAAATACACGATCGTTATCGTCACACATAATATGCAACAAGCAATGCGTATCTCTGACTACACAGGCTTTATGTACTTGGGAGAACTCGAAGAGTTTTCCCATACTGAGACAATCTTCCATAACCCGGCAAACGAGCGCACAAGGCGCTATATTTCAGGGGACTTTGGTTAGTATTACGCAACCAACGACTCATCTTCATGGCCCGCTCTTATCGAGTGGGCTAACTTCTCTGACTCAAATATTCGATGAAAGCAGAAACGTTATCAGAGATTTCTTTAACATCTGGCTCAAGTAACTTTACTGTTATTTCTGAGTTTCGATTCTCCAATACCCCTTTATCAGTGATAACGAATAATCTCTTTCCTACTACTTGTTTGCTCTCGCTCTCAACAAGTTCGACGGACACAATCAATCGCAGGTTACGATCACGTGTACCTGAAACAACCTTAGCTAAATCGATAACCGCACCAATAGGAATGAAATCCGTTGGCTTCACTGCACCGGAAACTCCTTCAATGTTCTGCACATCAACAGCCACTTCCAGAGTTTGTTTGCTATTCATCGATGATTTCACAGAGTGATTTTCTATTCGCTTTCGTAGCGATTGCTCAAGTTCAGAGCGCAATGTATCAACGACACTCTGTGACACATACGCTTGGTTTGCTTTACGCTCCGCGGTGACGGTTCCTAATTCTAGAGCAGCGTAGTTATTGAGACTAAAGCCTTGTTCATACCAAGAAACGCCGTCATACGTACCTATGGTTTCCACCGCAAAGTGTCGATAACTGTCTTGCGGCTTATAGTCTGACTGCGTTGGAAGCGTATTTGTACATCCCGTCACAGCTAACATCATCGATAACACCAAGATTTTTACTTTCAAGCTCCGGACCTCCTCAATTGTCACCTTTCAAGCATAGGCGCCACTCACTTAATAAACAGTGTCGAGAGTGAAAAACGTGAGCCATCGTGATTATCGTGGGTGTTGCTAGCTGTTTTTGTTAGAATCCCTCCGCAATCAAACGAAGACTAGGTAAAACCATGTATAAATTGACCATCTCTCTCGACGAGTTCTTACGCAATTATTGGCAAAAACAGCCAACAATCATCAAGGGGGGATTCGCTGAATTTCAAGACCCTCTCACTCCCGAGGAGCTCGCAGGATTAACGATGGAAGAAGTGGTCGACTCACGTTTTGTATCTAATCTTGATAATAATTGGCAAGCCGAACACGGTCCTTTCGGTGAAGATAAGTTCGCCTCTCTGCCTCAGAGTAATTGGTCTTTTATCGTTCAGGCGGCGAACCATTGGCATGACGGCGCAGCGCAACTTGTTAAACCTTTTCAAACTATGCCGCAATGGCTATTTGATGATCTAATGATTAGCTACTCTGTCGAGGGTGGTGGTGTTGGTCCTCATATCGATCAATATGATGTATTCATTATTCAGGGCATGGGAAAACGTCACTGGCGAGTTGGCGCAAAAGATGTTGGACAGTACAAAGAAACTCAGCGCCATGAAGCGCTACGCCAAATCGAATCTTTCGAAGCAGAAATTGATGGCATTTTGGAACCCGGTGACATTCTTTACATTCCACCTGGTTTCCCACACGATGGATACGCCCTTGAACCTTCAATGAGCTACTCTGTTGGATTCCGCTCTCCAAAAGAACAAGAACTTATTAGTAACTTCGCAGATTACATTTTGGCTCACGATTATGGTGATGAGCATCTCCACAAGCCCGATCTTCGCACACAAGATAACTTTGGTAAGATTTCAACAAGCGACTTAGATTCCCTTGTCAGCATGCTAAAAGCGAAACTGGATGACGAAGACACTATCAAAGATTTCATGGGATGCATGCTGAGCCAATCTCGACACCAACTTAATATTATTGAGCCTAGTTCAAAGTGGAGTTGCGAGGATGTGTATCAGCACCTAGAAAGTGGTGGCGCTATATTCAAAGTCGCTGGATTAAGAACACTTTCACACGAAGCCGAGCCGAACATGATTTATGTAAACGGTGAAATGTTCAAGATCCCTGAAGAGTTAACTAGCTTCGCAGAATTGCTCTCTAACCAAGATACTATTTGTCTTGAAAACAGCGGAGAATCGTTAACACAAAACTCCGCTGCGATTTCGTTAATCACTGAACTAGTCAATAAAGGCTATTGGTTTGCTGAATAACTAGCATAATGGCGTGGCTGCGTTTACCGTTAACACGCCAATTTTTCTTCTAAGATTTGATTCTTGATAACGTAAGTACAGCAAACAGCCCAGCAATCGCTGAAGCGCCTGTAACTAAACTAAAGATACTCGCTAATCCAAACCATTCTGCGGTGATTCCACCCATCGTTGTACCAGCAGCATAACCGCCCGCGATAGCAAACAGTAGCAAACCTTGTGTAGAAGCCGGAGGCAGAGTGGTTACTTTGGCGACAATAGCCGGTTTAACCATGTCGACCATAGATAAGCATTGCATAAACAACAAATGCATGACTAACGGCAAGTAGAAAAATCGCGCGTGCCCTGTCGCCAGTAAAGACAATACCAAACCGACGACAACATAACCGATTAAACCGACTATCCATACCTTCCCTGCACCAAATTTCGTTAACGCTCGACCTGCGATATCCAACGTTAGTAAACTAATTACGGAGGAGAATGCCAGTAATAATGAAGTCGCTGACTTATCGATTGAGAATAAGCTTTCAAATAGATTAGGACCTTGCGCCACCTGATTGGAACTCGCAATCATAGCAATGAACACCGCCAATAAAAACGTCACGAACGTGGCATTCCAATGACCTTTTTCCGTTGTTTCTGACTCAGTCGTCTCTTCTAGTACCAAACGTGATGCCGCTTTCTTACTGTCAATTCCACTGATCATTAGTGAGAGTACCGCGGTAATAGCGACGACAAGAAATGCAACTTGAGAGCTCAGGTTTATACTCAGGGGGAGTATTGCTCCCATCATCACTGCACCAACAAAAATACTTTGGTTCATTCGAGTAAGACGCAGAGCTTGCTGTTCGTCGTTGTAACCCGCAGCCACGATAAATGTAGGATTAACCGTCATTAAAGTGATGGAGCCCAAGCCGACAAGAAACGTCGCCAAATACATTGCCAATGTTTGAGGGACAAACGCAAAAATAACCATCGCAACAACGTGACTCAACAAGGCGAGCTTCTGCGCTAAGGCATGAGCTCGCAGACGATCTATCACACTGCCTATGATTGGCGCAACAAAACCACTCAGCCCCACAAAGGCTAGAGCTGCGCCAGTATGTGCCATCGACCCTGTTACTTCAAATATATGACTTGGAATCAAAATCGGTAACGCCACCAACTGCACCGCACCAAACATAAACGCTGCTGCGTACCAATACGAAATACCATGTTTTTCCATCATAATTAGGAACCTAATGTCTAAAAGTATCCCAAAGTGTCCCAATTATGCTGCTGCGAAATAAGTAAAACACGGGATAGTTAAGTAACATACTATGACTAGTGCCCACTCTGTTCCTTAACCAAATTGAATACATATTCCACCCTCTCATTAGAAAATTTAACCTTGGGATTAGCAGAGCTATATCTAATTTCAAAGCTAATTCACAGATATATATTTTGTTACAGTCGCCTCATATAAATACATATTCTAATTGACCGCGATCATCTCTCTAGCACATCAAACTCCTCAAAATATGCACACTGTTCCACTATCTCAAGGCTGTCATATGACTGATTCAACTAAAGAACGTAAGGTAACGATAGGAAGCTACATTGCGCTAGCTTTTGCTATTGTGTTTTTCTCTGGGTTACTCCAATCCAACGAATGGTATGGGGTATTTGACTTTACAACACTCAACGGCGCATTTGGACAAGTTGCCCACAACGTAACTGAAACGGAAGCTGGCGTACAAGCTGCTACCACTTCGTTTCGAGGTGTTGGTGGTAGCGGTGCTCGTGATGGATTCATTTTTGCACTAACACTAATTCCAACCGTTATGTTTGCACTGGGCATGATCAATGTTTTAGAGCACTACGGAGCACTTGATGCGGCTCGCAAACTTCTTTCTCCTCTTCTCCGTCCTTTAATGGGTATCCCAGGAAACTCTGGCTTGGCACTTATCGCTTCACTTCAAAGTACTGATGCGGGTGCTGCGATGACTCGACAGTTGAAAGACGAAGGTCATTTGACCAAACGCGAAACGGATGTCTTCACTATGTTCCAGTTCACTGCTGGCGCAGCAATTGTTAACTTCTTCTCTTCTGGCGCAGTACTGTTTACGTTAACGATGATGGACGGCTCACTAGCTGTTTCTTCCTCAATCGGTTTAGCAGTAGCCGTTATGTTCTTATTTAAGTTTGTTGGTGCCAATCTATTCCGTGTTTACCTAAATATCACTGAAGGTAAAGAAGACAAGTCGAATAAAGACGACGAAACTATGACTAAACAAGAGGCGACATCATGAGTGAAGTAAAAGCGAAAAAACCTATGGTGACGGACATCTTTGTTGAAGGTGCTAAGAAAGGTTGGGTTATTGCAACCACATCTACAGTCCCTAACGTTCTAATGGCGTTTGTCATTATTAAAGCGCTACAGATAACGGGTGCATTGGATGCAATGGGCGCTTTATTCTCTCCTGTGATGGCTGTATTTGGCCTACCGGGTGAAGCTGCCGCTGTACTTATTGGTGCTTGGATGTCTATGGGCGGTGCCGTAGGTGTGGTAATCACTTTATTCGATCAAGGCATTCTAAACGGCACTCATATTGCCATCCTAGCTCCAGCTATCTATTTGATGGGTTCTCAAATTCAATATATGGGACGTATCATGGGACCAATCGGTACAGAGGGTCGTTATATCCCAGTAATGATTGCAATTTCTGTGTTGAACGCGTTTGGTGCTATGTTCCTAATGAACATTTTGGTTTAACTCAGCAGCGCTTAACATATATATGTTAAGAATATGCCCTTCATATGAAGGGCATTTTTTGTTTGCTAGACCTTGAATTTAGCGACTTGAGCGTGCAACTCCCCTACGTTGCTGGTGACTTGCTCCGTCACATGGTTTGTTGTGCGAGATTGTTCCGCTACTAATTTAAGCGATTCATTAATCTCGTTAACAAGCTTCGAAATAGACTGAGTAGCCACCGCCTGCTGCTCCGCGGTTGCCGCTAAGCTTGCCATCTGGTCATTTACGAGCTCTACCTGTTCACCGGATGACTGAATTCGACTCAATGCGCCACTAGTTTGTTCCATAGCTTCGGATGCTATGGTGGTGCCGACATTGATTTGCTCTACAACTTTACTTGTGGAAGTTCGAATAGCTTGAATGATAGTGTTGATTTCCGTTGTCGATTCCGTCGTTCTACTAGCCAGCATTCGCACCTCGTCAGCAACAACGGCAAAGCCTCGCCCTTGTTCTCCAGCCCTCGCTGCTTCTATCGCTGCGTTCAGTGCCAGTAAGTTGGTTTGCTCTGCTAGCCCTTCGATGACCTCAGTCACTTTACCGATCGCTTGACTCTCGTTACTTAATTGTTCAACTAACTGCTGAGTTGTTTCAATAGTCGTGACTAACGAAGTCATGTTGGTATGGTTTTCGGTCAACACATCCTCACCAGAAATCAGTTCTTGTTTCGCATCAACCAATGCCGAGGACGACAACTGTACTTGACTGGCCGTTTGTTCAGACCCTACCGCAACCTCAGACAAAGAGTGACCTATTTCATCGACATGTTGTGACTGCTGTTCAACTTTAGTCAAACTTTCACGGCTGTTTTGAGTTAAATCGCCCATCCTCAGTTCAACAGCTTCTACACTATTGGTAACTTGACCAACTAATGTTGCCAGCGCATGGTTCATAGCGTTAATAGATTTGGTCAAATCAGCAAGCTCATCACTGCCAGACACCGCCAGTGGTTCACTGGAGACGTTACCTTCCGCGATAATTTGAGCTCGTTTGACAATAAGGGAAATACGCCCTCCTATTTGGCGTCCCATAATATGAGAAATGACAAACGCTGCGACAAGTACCGCAATACAGCTGATACCTAACACCGTAATAAGTGCGGTCACGCTACTACTGATACTTTGTTCTGTCGATGACGCTTTTTGTTGTTGTGCACTAACGATACCATTCAGTTCATTTTGAACCACATTAATCGCAGGCAGCAAAGTATCAGACATCAGACTATTCGAGCGATTCCAACCATCCGATTGTCGTATCTCAATAACTTGCTTTGCTAGCGGAACATACAACGCTTTCATTTCGTTAAATAGAGACCATAAGCTCTGGTCACTATCACTCATGAACGATTGCTTGTAACCAATTTGGGTCACGACTTGGTCGTGGAATTTCATCAAGTCCGCATACTTATCTAGATAATCTTGCGCGCCATATTGCAAGTAGTCACGTAGCGCCGCTAATGCATTTGCAAGAGAATTATAACCATCGGCATAAAGCTTAAAGAGTCGCTTTCTCTCTCCACCTTCCGTTTTTCCGGCTTCATCATTGATCAGTCCTTGCAACTGATCGAGAGCCACTTCGGCAATAGGAGCGGCTTCATTAATAAATAGAGAGTGCGCCGGCAAATTTTCATCGGTATGGCTTATTGCTAAAATATCAGCTGAAGTTGCTTTAATAGTGCTCCATTCATCATTGATGACTTGGTATTGCTGAGAAGAAATCAATGATTCCAAGCTAATCAACTGGATATCAACTAGATCTATTTTTGAAAGAACCTCTCCACGATAGCTTTCGACTTGCTCTTCAGAGCCCACTAAGAGCAGAAAGCCTCGCAATTCTGAAACCGTTTCTTGAATAGACTGACCAAGTTGCCGACTGGCATCGACCGTTGGAAGGTCATGTAATAACAAAGACTGGGTGTCTGCTTGCACGCTTTCTACACTGCGATACACAAAAAGTGATGAGACGATAAAAAGTACGCCAAGCGCCAGAAAACTTGTTCTGAGCTTACCCGATATCGAGAGCTTCATCCTTAAACCTCTATAAAATCCTGATTAATTCATCACTATATCGGCATCTATCTCAAAAATTCAATGTTTTGTTTTACGATTTGTTACCAACTCTTTGCGAAGGTAAGTGTTTGTACTTAGTATTGAATAAAAGCTAGGCAGTATGTGGGGACCTATAATGGCAAAAGACTTGTTCGCCAACCTCGACTTAAATCTTTTAAGAACCTTTATCATTCTTAATCAAGAACGAAATATGCGTAAGGCATCTGAAAGATTATTTGTGTCGCAACCCGCCATTAGTAAAGCACTTCAAAGGCTTCGTGACCATTTCGATGATGAACTATTTGTGAAAACGCATCATGGCCTTAGAGCTACTGAAAAAGCTTCACAGTTGGCTGAATCTATTTCTCCTCTAATGGATGAACTGGCGAACGCCCTAAACCACTCCTCAAAGTTTGACCCGGCTAAACTTGAAGGAACAATTAAGATCGCTATTTCCCCATTTTTCCTTTCAGGTATTGCTACCAAGCTGTTTCATTCATTGCGTCGAGAGGCACCATCAGTACAAATACAGTTTTTGAACTGGAGTAAGACTACTCTGCAAGATATTGTTAATGATGACATTCATATCGGACTTAACTACAGTATTTCGCACGCACCAAAAGAACTCATTCAGAAATTTATGGTTTCTGATGATTTTCGTGCCTACGTAAGGAATGAACACCCTTTTGATAGAAACCAAGTAGATCTGCTTGAGGGTGGTAATTTTGAAATCGCAACTTTAATAGCGGCAGATTGGAACTCAAATATTTCTAATTCTGAAAAAATGATGAAGCTACGAGGAATTGAAGCCAACATCGTTTTTAGATCTGAGCTCCCTTCAGCAATAATTGATATCGTGAAAAATAGTGACGTGCTTTTCCCTGGCTCAAGATACCTAAACCTTGACGCCCACCCCGGACTTCGTTCACTAGAAATATTGTTTGCTAGTGAGACCGTCAATACTGACATTAATGCCTTCTATCATTATAAAAACCGCAATAATGCCACGACTCGCTGGCTGCACAACAAACTCCTCGACATATTACTGGAGTAATTCCATTTAACTATTAGTTCCACTACCTTTGATTATTAATAACTATGGGTAATCAGCCTTATTCCCCCCTTTCATTAGAATACCTTAGCATCCAGCGTAAACTCGCCTCCTTGTAAGAGAGGTCTATTGTGGGCTTAAACAGAGTCAACTTCGAATGTATGAAGCAACGAGCGAATTATGTTGGATGCCTCACTGTAACCTAGCAGCTATCACGTCGACTTAACTCTTACTTTTGAACCTAAATACTTTGAACACTTGCGAAGTATCGATACGGACAACACCGTGTTCGTCTTAGTGAGTCTCAAATCATAGAAGGTACTTACGAACTTGGTTTCAACCTCAACTTTCAATAGAAGTGACAATATGAATATGCAATTAGAGCAAGCTAAGCCGTCTTGGGTATCCAAATTAGTTGCGACGATATTCCTTTTCTTAGGTGGGCTTTCATTTGCGGAAGCGAAACAAGAAGACACTATTAACAGTGACGACAAAAACAAACTCTTCGTGTCCGTTGGCTTTGCCTGGAGTGACACGTGGAGCAACTCTCTACAACACAATATCGGTGCAATGGCTGGAAAAATGCCTAGTAAGGATGGCTGGGCGCCGCTATTGAGTTACCAACACTTAAAATACTCTGAGATACGTGGAGAAAAGCCGTCACTTCAAACCTATATGCTCGGTGCTTCTTACGGATTTACTGATAACGTCGCGTTCTATTTCTCAGGCGGTGTGGGTGATTATCGTTATAAAGATGAGGACAACAAAGCTCTTGCACTCGGCACCGGAGTACTTGCTAGTTTCGATTTTGGTTTAACTCTGTCAGGAGGTTTTGAAACCAGCTTGGTGGACTCTCACAATGGGCAGCTCACTCACTTAATTACACGAATCGGCTGGAGCTTTTGAATTTTTACCAAATTTCATCGGTAGCTCACCCCCTATCACTCTGTTTTGGTAGGGGGATTTTTTGCAGCAATTCTAGAATGCCGATAAAGAAACCAAGGTTTTGGTGTAGTCTTTCTGAGGTGTTGCGAACAGCGTTTGTGTATCGCCCTGCTCTACAATTTCGCCATCTTTCATTACGATGGTGTAATGGCAAAGTGACTTTACAACATTCAAATCGTGGCTGATAAATAGATAAGTCAGCCCATGTTTTATTTGTAGCTCTTTGAGCAAATCAAGAACTTGTGCTTGCACCGTTCTATCTAAAGAAGACGTAGGCTCATCTAGCAAGATAAATTCTGGTTTGAGAATCAATGCCCTTGCAATCGCAATTCGCTGCCTTTGTCCTCCAGAGAACTCATTTGGATATCGGTGTCTTGTTTCAGGGTCTAAGTCCACCTCTTGCATCACGTCACAAATCATCTTGTCTAGAGTTGCCTCGTCGTGCTCAAAATGAACTCTTAATCCTTCTCCTATGACCTGTGCCACAGACATTCTTGGGTTTAGTGCTGAGAAAGGATCTTGAAACACAACCTGCATTCGGCTTCTAAAAGGCAACATACCTTTGCGGTCCAACGTCTGAATGTCTTGGCCATCAAACTCAATGATACCTTCACTTTGAACTAACTTAAGAATCGCCATGCCCGTCGTTGATTTGCCTGAACCGCTCTCTCCAACTAGGCCAATCGAGTAACCCTGCTTAAGTTCAAACTGCATATTGGTTACTGCTTTGACATGACTGACAACGCGTTTGAACAAGCCACCCGTGATAGGAAACCAAACTTTCAAATCATCAACAGCAAGCAATGGTTTCGCGGAGGCAGAGACCTCAACGGGTAAGCCTCTAGGGTCGGAGTTGATCAGTTTTTGTGTATAAGGATGTTCAGGTGCATTAAACACTTGATGACACTCGCCAACCTCAACCAAACGCCCTTGTTGCATGACCGCCACTCTATCGGCAATACGCCGTACAATACTCAAATCATGAGTAATAAACAGCATCGCCATACCGAGTTCTTGTTGTAGATCTTTCAGAAGGTCTAAAATCTGTGCTTGGACCGACACATCTAGTGCTGTGGTAGGTTCATCAGCGATTAGGAGTTCAGGCTCGTTAATCAGCGCCATGGCAATCATGACACGTTGACGCTCTCCACCGGAAAGCTCATGTGGATAGGCTAAGATCTTCTGTTCTGGATATCGAATGCCAACTTTCTTCAGCCATGAAATCGCCAGCGACTCTGCTTTACTGGTTCTCATACCTCGGTGAATAGCTAAAGTTTCTACCAGCTGTTTGCCTATTTTATGCAACGGGTTCAATGACACCATCGGCTCTTGGAAAATCATTCCGATGCGACCACCTCGAATACCTCGAAGTTGCCGCTCGGAGCAATTAAGCATATCAATATCATCAAACGTAATGTGACCGTTTAGATAGTGGCTAGAGCCTTTCGGCAGCAGCTTAAGGATCGCGTTGGCTGTTACCGATTTACCTGAACCACTCTCTCCTACTAATGCTAAAGTTTCCCCTTTGCGGATTTTTAGGGAAACATCATAGGTCACTTGTTCTACTTGCTTACCTCTACCAAACCCAACGGAAAGGTCCTCAATAGCAAGTACGTGTTTTGGATCATCTTTCGTCATACGTTGCCTATTAACCTTGCTGGTGAGGGTCAAATGCGTCTCGTACCGCTTCACCAGCAAATACAAGTAGCGTTAACATTATCGATAGAACGGCAAACGCCGACAAACCAAGCCAAGGCGCTTGTAGATTAGCTTTACCTTGCGCAAGCAATTCACCTAGCGACGGCGAGCCTGCGGGTAAACCAAATCCTAAGAAGTCTAGCGACGTTAACGTGGTCACTGAGCCAGAGAGGATGAATGGCATCATCGTCAGTGACGCCACCATCGCGTTGGGTAACATATGCCTGAGCATGATTCGCTTGTCGTCTACACCCATGGCGTGAGCCGCTTTCACGTAATCGAAATTTCGGCATCTTAGAAATTCAGCCCGAACGACACCAACCAAACTCATCCAACTGAATAGCACCATAATACCCAGTAGCCACCAGAAGTTTGGTTCAACAAAACTCGATAAGATAATCAATAAGAAAAGAGTCGGCATGCCAGACCACACTTCAATAAAGCGTTGACCGAATAAATCTATCCAACCGCCGTAATAACCTTGTGTCGCACCCACTGCAACACCAATCACACTGGATACTATGGTTAGGATAAAACCGAACAATACAGATATTCGAAAGCCATAAATAATCCGAGCTAACACATCCCGACCTTTATCATCTGTACCCAGCCAGTTGACGTTATCCGGTGCAGACGGAACTGACGCCACTATATCGTAATTGATGGTATCGTAGCTAAAGCGGATTAACGGCCAAATGATAAAGCCCTTTTCCTCAATAAGGTCAATAACATATGGGTCAGTATAATCAGCTTCTGTTTCAAACTCCCCACCAAACTTGGTTTCTGCATACTGTGTGAAAATTGGGTAATACCATTGGTTGTCGTATTCCACCAGTAGCGGCTTATCGTTGGCGATAAACTCAGCAAACAGACTCAAGAAAAAAAGAACGAAGAATACCCATGTTGACCAGTACCCACGTTTATTGGCTTTAAAGCGCTGCCAACGAGCTCTTGTAAGAGGATTCATTGCCATTTAACGCGCCTCGAAGTCGATACGAGGGTCAACCCACGTATAAGTTAAGTCAGAAATAATACTCAAGATCAGACCTAGTAACGTCATAATGTAGAGAGAACTGAATACCACGGGGTAATCACGTTGAATCGTAGATTCAAAACCGAGTAACCCTATCCCCTCAAGCGAGAACATTACCTCTATCAACATAGAACCGGTGAAGAAAATGCTGATAAAAGCACTAGGGAAACCGGCAATGATGATCAGCATTGCATTTCGGAATACATGCTTGTAGAGAATACTGCTTTCATCAAGCCCTTTCGCTCTAGCTGTCACCACATATTGCTTGTTAATTTCATCAAGGAAAGAGTTTTTGGTCAGCATACTGAGCGTAGCAAAACCGCCAATAACCATAGCGAGAATCGGCAAGGTTAAATGCCAAAAATAGTCGACGATTTGCTGATACCAAGTCAATTGATCAAAGTTGCTCGACACCAAACCTCTTAATGGGAACCAACTGAAATAGTTGCCGCTGGCAAAAAAGATGATGAGGATAATGGCGAACAAAAAACCCGGGATAGCATAACCGACAATGACAACGGCGCTCGACCAAATATCGAAGCGAGATCCATGATGTATCGCTTTAAGAATGCCTAATGGTATCGATATCAAGTAGATAATCAGGGTACTCCATAACCCCAATGATATCGATACTGGCAGCCGCTCTTTAATGAGATCTATGACATTACCGCCACGAAACAAACTGTCTCCAAAGTTGAACATCGCGTAGTTTTTGAGCATATCAAAATAGCGTTCATGCATTGGTTTATCAAAACCAAACTGCTTTTTAATTGCCTCTACAACTTCAGGATCCAGCCCACGAGAACCTTTGTATCCCGTTGCTTCATCACTAGGGCTTGAATCAAGATCAACCTCGCTCCCACCGCCACTAAAGCGCTCCATGACTCCAGATTCCAGACCTTGCATTTGAGCAAGAGCCTGTTCTACAGGCCCACCAGGTGCAATCTGAATAATGAAGAAGTTAATGGTTATAATTGCCCAAAGTGTTGGAATCACCAGCAACAAGCGCCGGAATATATAAGCCGCCATCTATCCCTCTTATCGACGTTTTGCAGGAAGCTTTTCAGCTTTCTCTTTAGACACCCACCAAGTATCGACACCTAAGTCGTAAGTAGGTAAGACATCAGGGCGCTCAAATTTATCCCAAGTGGCTACACGGTATTTTTTGATATACCACTGAGGGATAATGTAAAAGTTCCACTGAAGTACTCTATCTAAAGACCTTCCCAACGCTAATAAGTTTTCAGGGTTTTGCTGATTTTGTTCAATCAAGTCAGTCAGATCATCAATAACAGGATCCTTAACGCCCGCTTGGTTATAGGTCGAATCGATGAAATTAGAGTTCCAAACAATCTTCAAGTCAGAGCTTGGATATGGATGTGCTGTGTAACGAGATGAGACCATGTCAAAGTCTCGATCACGCCAACGTTTCAAGTATTGTGTAGTGTCGACAGTACGAATACGCATATCGATACCCATCGCACGCATGTTCTTTTGCACCGGAATCGCGAATCGTTCGGAAGTTGGGCTATAAATCAATAGTTCAAAGCTTAGCGGCTCACCCGTTTCCATGTTAGTCATGACTTTATTCTTTAACTGCCAGCCGGCTTCTTTTAGCAGTGCAAAGGCCTTTCGCATTTGTGGTCTGATGCGACCTGACCCGTCGGTGACTGGTGGATTATATTCATCGGTGAAGACGCGCTCTGGGATCTTACCTTTATATTTATTTAAGACCTCAAGTTCTGCTTCAGATGGTAGACCCTTTGCTTCATAGTCGGTGTTTTGGAAATAACTACGAGTTCGAGTGTACTGGTTATAGAACATATTTTTGTTCATCCACTCAAAATCCATGGCGTAGTTTAGAGCTTCGCGTACTTTGGGGTCGCTAAATACAGGACGCTCCGTGTTAAACACAAATGCCTGAGTAGCCATTGGTTTGTGGTGCTCAATCTCTTCTTTCTTGATATATCCTTTATCAAAATTCACACCGTTATAGGAACTAGCCCAAAACTTAGCACTGGACTCTTCTCTAAAATCAAACTCCCCTGCTTTGAATGCTTCTAACATAACCGTGTCATCACGATAGTAATCGTACTGAATCGTTTTGAAGTTATTGCGTCCGACATTCACCGGAAGATCTTTTGCCCAATAGTTTTCATCGAGTTGGTAAGTTAGAGATTGTCCCATCTTATAATCGACGATCTTATAAGCACCACTGCCAACAGGCGGTTCATTTAGCGGCTCAGAAAAGTTCTTATCTTTCCAGTAGTGTTCAGGCAGTACACGAGTACTTTGCGCTAAACTGAATAACTTTTCCTTATTTGGAACCGACATTTCTATACGCACAGTGAGATCAGAAATTGCTTTTACGCTTTTAACGTCTTTATAGTACGCACGAAATTGCGGTACCCCCTCTTTTACAAACTTGGCATAAGTAAACTCAACGTCTTTGGCGGTAATAGGAACACCATCATTAAATTTCGCTTTGGGATTTATATCGACTTCAAGCCACGAGTAATCGTCTGAGTAACGCACTTTCTCAGCAATCAGAGGATAAAATGCATCGATCTCATCGCTTGGAGAGAACATAAGCGTATCGTAGAGGTTACCAGTAGCGGCAGCAGGTTGTCCGCGAGAGGCGTATCGGTTGAAGTTATCAAACGTGCCGTTTTGGCCGTAGGTTACTTTTCCGTATTTGGGTGCGTCAGGATTGACATAATCGAAGTGTTTAAAGTCTGCGGGGTATTTTGCGGTTCCAAAACCCACCAAGGTTGTCGTCTCTATTACATTGGCAGCCCATACGCTACTCGTGAATAAACCAACTCCCACAGCCATTGCTGCTCTCTTCAATAGCGCCATTCCTTTCTCCCCAAAATAGAGAAAGGCCGAGTTGAAACGTCCTTTCTCTTTTTATCATCATCTTGATGCTTAAACGTATTTATACTGATATAAATAGCTGTATTTCACGGGGTTTTCAAGGGGAGGAAGGCTCTAGCGTGCTAATAAACGGTTAATCTTTGCAACAGTTGGAGCTAGGCGCTCACTTCTGCATCACAATAGTGACAATGAAGGATTTGTTGAGTTTCAGGACAATGCATATGTACTTTTTCTGAGCAGCCTTTCTTCGAGACATACAAAGCTTTATCAGCCAGCTCAATGATGTTCGCATCGTCGACCGTATGAGTCGCTACCCCGATGGAGCAAGAAACATTGAACGACTTACCCCCGCTGCTCTTAAAGGTTAACTTATCTATTTTTTCGGACAAACGCCCCGCTAATGCATAGGCTTGATCGATATTGCTGCCCGGCAACAAAAGTACAAACTCATCACCGCCATATCGGCACAGCATATCTTCTTCACGTGTGAAGCGTTTAATAACCTTAACGACGTCAATTAATACTCTATCTCCTATGGAGTGACCATATTTATCATTAATTGGTTTAAAACGATCTACATCAATAATAAGCAGTGAACTTGGCGTTTGGCTCTGAGCGAAGTTTTGTTTTTGCTGTTCTAAGGCTAAATGCAGGTAACGTCGATTGAAACATCCGGTAAGGCCATCAGTGTTAGCTTCTTCTAGCAAGGTCTGACGTTCTTCCATATCCTTTGAGACATCAACAGCAAACCCAATAACTCCAAGCACTTTGCCGTTCTTGATAATGGGTGACGAAACCGTTAAGTGGTACAACTCCTGATTATCGATATTGAAGGGGATTTTTTGCTGCGTCGGCTTCTTAGTTGCAATCACCTTTTTGTCATTGATACGCATTTTTTTAGCAACACTGAAGTTGAACAGGTGCCAATCCGTTTTGCCTTTTATCCCTTTCATTGTGACATCAAAGTTGTCGAGTACTTTACGATTCACATACTGGTACTTCCCTTTATTGTCTTTAATGAAGATATAAGCATCCACCGCATCAAAGACTTCGGATAAGCCTAGTAATTCTTCGGAGGAACCTTGATGTGCTGACAATATAAGTTCAAGCATAAATCGTAAAAAAAGTGCATAACGTTGAATATCGAATAATAGAGTCTAAACCCTAGTTAGCGATATTGCTTCGACGATATCCCTTTTTTTAAGCCAAAAGTTTAAATTTGGTAGACGCTCCACATTTTTGAACCAACATCACATGATTAGAGCTACACAGGTCAACTTTCGTGCAGACTATCCGTGTTTTCAGACAGAGCGTTTTTAAAGTTCACTCTGTCTTGTCTTCATAGGTTATTTCGCCATTTCTATACGGCTGGTAACTATCCAAACACGAGCATAGTCATAGATCAGGTTGAACAAGAAAGCGTAGATGGTAATAAAAATCGTGACACCAATATCCATCACAAACGCCTCTAGTAAAGAAACGTTAAGTAAGTAAGCCATTGCAGGAATAGTAGCCAGCAATAGACCTGCTTCAAAAAGAACAACATGAACTACCCTCGTCTTCAAAGAACGCAGTGTCTTTTCCCCTTGAACAAAAGAGTCAAACATCATGTTAAATAGATAATTCCAACACATCGCCATGGTGGCAATAACTATCATAGTTCCTGATAATGCAGCAACATCATGGTTGGTAAACAACGCTAATCCGATAACTGAAAACGTCACTGCCAACGCTTCAAAAAGCACTGAGTGAAAGACACGCTCTACTATTCCCATTATAAATTCCTCACTATTTTTTGTTTGGGGACATCGTATGCGGTGATTATCGGTATTCTCAGCAATATAGAAAGTTAACAACCATCACACATCGTGATAGCCTAAATTGGCATTTCGACTTTTTGGGGTATCACAATGTACAGTTTTGAGCAGCTTAAAGTGTTTGTAGCGGTTTGCGAGCACGGTTCATTTTCCGCCGCAGCGCGTAAGCTTAAAAGAGCCCAATCAGGGGTAAGCCAAGCCATTTCTAATTTGGAGATCGCCATTGATCAAACCTTATTTAGTCGAGAAAAAAACACACCCGAGCTCACCGAAAATGGCAAAGCACTTCTTCCTATTGCTCGCTCTATATTGCATCAGCAAAAATACTTCGACCAAAAGATCGAAGCTCTTTCCAATGACTCAGAACACGAACTGACCATCGCTGTCGACGATAGCTTGATGAGTCAGGAGTTTATTAAACTATTGTCCCCATTGGCGGCTCAGTTCCCTATTACTAACTTCGAGCTTATCTGCGCCTCAACGTTTGATATCGAAGAACTCATTCGGCAAGACAAAGCACAGATAGGTATTGTTTATGCCGACGGTGAGTTAAAAGTAGACATGGATATTTTCATCCTCGGTCAAGCTCGTTTCTTAACCGTTGTCGCTCCAAACCACGAACTCACACGATTGCCAGTGGTCAAGGACTCCGACTTAAAGCATTTTCGGCAATGTGTCCACCGAAGTGTTGAAAAACAAGAGCTATGGTTTACCTACGGTATTAGCTCTAATATTTGGTACGCAAACGACCACAAGACGCTCGTTGATATGGTCTCAGAAGGATTGGGATGGTCTAACTTACCTGAAATGTTAGTTAAGAAGCCTATGGCTGAAGGGAGAATGGTTGCGCTACCTGTGGCTCATGAAAAAAGTGGCTGGGTGACGACGGTTGGTTGTCTTGTGTCACGCAGTCGTACTAATGGCCCGGTACTAAACGCTCTTATTGAACTATTACAACAACATCAATTTGCTGATAATCAATGGCAGTAACACTGAAAACAGGGCCAAAGATGGTTTGTCATCTTTGGCCAAATCACCGGGTTAATAAATATCAGATTACTAATAAGCCACGCCAATTCGCTGGTTTGGGTGTTGATTAGACTCTAACTCATCAATCATAGCCTTAGCGTAGTCGCTTACTGAAATTCGGCTGTTGCCTTGTTCATCAAGCAATAACTGTTCACCACCAGTACGGTATTTTGATAGCGTTTCTCCCGGAAAAATCTCCGCAGCTGGTGATACAAATGTCCAATTCACGCCGTTGGCTGTTTGTTTGAACACATCAAGCGCTTCCCCCTGTGCGATGGCTTCAGCTTTATATTCTTCAGGGAACTCTGGCGTTGAAATCAAAGTCACTCCCGGTGCAACTTCCAGAGAGCCAGCACCACCTACCCACAGCAAACGCCCTATTTTCGCTTCCGAGACCGACGTGAGTAGCTTTTTAGCTGCCTGTTTCACAATGTCGTGGTTACCTTTCGCGCGTCCGCCTATGGAAGCAATCACGGCATCGACACCGGATATTGAGTCGACCATCTCACCGATAGGCGCTGTGAGGTCAAACGCTCTAGCTTCAATATCTGGATCTTCAACTCGATTCACTTCTCTAACCAGTGCTACAACTTCATGACCACGCTGTTTAGCTTCGTTTAAAATATGACTACCAATCCAACCTGTTGCGCCTACTACTGCTACTTTCATAATTATCTCTCCGTCTTGTTTGGTGTTTTCTTGATGACGTTGACAGTCTAATAGAACCTTTTTTCGAGATAAATTCACAAAATTGATGCAGTTTGTATCTAATTGAGTTACTAATAAGCTTCATATCTAACAGGAGCCGATGATGGATAGACTTACAGCGATGCGCAGTTTTGTCGAGGTAGCTCACTGTGCCAGTTTCACTAAGGCAGCCGAACACCTTGGTTTAAGTCGCTTACAAGTTTCTCGTCACGTTAACGAAGTAGAACAGTGGTTGGAGCAGCGGTTGCTTCACCGGACCACACGCAAAGTCAGTCTAACGACAGCCGGTGAACAAGCACTGACGCGATGTGAAAGCATTTTGCACGAAACGTCACAGTTAGAACTCTCATCTCAGCCACAAACCCCTTATCTCTCCGGTACGGTTCGTGTTGCGGCGCCTATTGGCTTAACACAAAACATCTTACTGGATGCTGTTGAGCAGTTCACAGAACAGCACCCCAACGTTGTTATTCAGCTTTTTGCCTCGGACAGTTTTGCTGAATTAGTTGACGAGCGTATCGACATCGCACTTCGTTATACCAACAAACCAGCAGACAATCTTATTGCTCGTAAACTCATGTCTATCGACTCACTGATATGTGCCTCAAAAAACTATATCGAAAAACATGGCGAGCCAACGCGGTTTGACGATCTTAGCAATCACAACTGCTTTCTCCATTTGGAGCGTACTTCTTGGGAGGGAGTCAAAGGTGGTGAGACAGTGTCAGTTAACGTTAGTGGAAACATAAAGGCAAATGATCTAGGCGTATTAGTAAAAGCAGCGCAAAGAGATAAGGGAATCGTCTTACTGCCTTGTGACTTGGCAAATCCGCTAATCGAATCGGGTTCACTTACCCCAATTCTAAAAGACTACGCTATTCCAACCAGTACACTTTGGGCAGTATATCTCTCAAGGAGTTACCAATTACCTATCGTTCGACAGTTTATAGATTTTCTTGCCGATTTTTGGAGTAATGATATTAAAGCGGATACCTCTAACTAGTGCATCCGTTACACAAACAAAAAAGGCTCCTTATTTAGGAGCCTTTGATTAAACAATTTGAACGTCACTTGTTAGTCATTATGCCAACGGATATTAGCGAGTACCGTTTTGAACTGTCCTTCACTAAATAGCATGAACGGCGTATCCAAAAATGCGAGGTCCACATCTTGAGCAACAAAAAGTGAGACCGGAATATCAATAGTCACAAACTCGTCAATGGACTGCAGCTTATCGGCAATATCAATTTTTGCCACGTCATCCGGCAGCTTATTCTTCGTCCACTTTTGCAGAGACAAATAAACTGGCTGCTTAGGTGCTTTAGAAACCTTGACCTCAAAACTCAGCATTCCCTTGGCAGAGTTATAACCTGACAAGTTCTCAATACCACCATCACCAGTTTGGATGTACGCAGCCGCAAACCCACCTTTGAACGTCAACTCTACCGCATCTTGCTGCTGCTGATAGTTATACGGTTTGGTATCTATCGTTCTCAGAGACATAGGATTGTTGCGCGATACGTCGCTGCCGATCCAATGAACAAAATCGGCGACTTTCAGTTGGAAATCACCAATTGTCGATTTGATACCGTATATCTCTGTAGCACTATCGGCGACACCTTCACCCTGAGTACCAGCCTCATCCAACTCGATCTGGTCAAGGTCGGCCTGTTGAAGCGTATCTGAATAGTTGAGTCCGTAGCCGTATTCAAATAACGGAGCGTGCTCACTCAATGGAGATTGCTCCAACTCAGGCACCTGATAATCTGGAATATGTGGCGGAATACGACTGACCGTTGCACTTCGTTTTTTATTTGGCCAACTGTATGACAGCTTACCTTGGAAGTCATAACGAGCGTTACCTTGAGCGTCAGCAATCAACACATCTGTGATGCCCTCACCTTCACTTCCTGGAAGCCAAGCAGCGACAAAGGCATTCGACTTAGCTATCTCTTCATTTAAGTACAAAGGACGACCGCTGTAGAATACGGTAATCACTTTAGCACCCAGCTTGTGTAACTTGTGAATTTTCTCTACATCAGCCTTGTAGCTACGTTTAAGCTTGCCAAACTCAAGTGTTTGCCAGGCCTTGATATCACCCATCATTTCAGCGTAAGGATCTTCACCAATGACTACAATTGCAACATCGCCTGCTTGAATAGTCGACTCTAGTTGCGGATCGTAAGTGACATTGTCACAACCCAGTTCACTGACAAGAGCCATTTTGAACGTCGTTGCTCCCGGGAAATCATCAAGTGTATTCTCATCACCCTGCCACGTTAAGTTCCAACCACCAGACTGCTTTTGTAGGTCGTCTGCAGCACTACCCGTAAGCAATACTTTTTGATTTGGATTCAGAGGTAATAACTGATCTTTGTTTTTTAATAACACCAAAGATTTGCGTACCGCTTCTCGTGCTACTTCTCGATGCTCTGGCGCACCCAATAAAGATTGCTTGCCTGCTAGCGCTCTCTTTTTCGGTGAAGGCTTATCCCATAAACCAGCACGCATTTTGACGCGGAGAATACGAGTAACCGCATCGTCGATACGCTCCATTGGGATTACACCTGACTTAATGTCTTCTAGCGCTTTGTGGTACACCGCTATCCAGTGCTCATGCACCGGAACCATTAACACATCATTACCTGCATTAATCGCATACGTTGCATCACCGTCGGTACATTTGCTGACTTCTGCATGCCCGTGCCAATCAGTGACAATAAGGCCATCGAAGCCCATTTTGACTTTGAGCACATCATTTAGAAGGTATTTACTACCATGAATCTTATAGTTATAGCGCTCACCTACTTCGGGATTGTGGTCATAGTTCGCTTCATTTTCCCATGTATTGAATGAAGACATGACTACTTGAGCACCGGCCTCTAGACCGCTGAAATAGCCCATTGCATGGATATTTCTGAGTAGATCTTCTGAGTAGCCATTTTTACCTCTGTCTACCCCAGTAAGCGTACCGCCATCTCCAACCCAGTGTTTCACGTTAGAAATCACATGATGCTCACCTTTCAGATCATCCGCCGTACCTTGAAGGCCAGTGACCATTTTAGCGGCATAAGCGAAGGTGATTTCAGGATCTTCAGAGTAACCCTCGTAAACACGTCCCCAACGTAAATCACGTGGCGTTGCTACTGTTGGAGCAAAGGTCCAGTCTAATCCTGTTGCTGCAACTTCAACCGCCGTAATTTTGCCAATTCGTTGAATCAACTCAGGGTCGCGTGCTGCGCCTAAACCAATGTTGTGCGGGAAGACTGTCGCGCTAAATACATTGTTGTGACCATGCACTGCATCAGTCGCCCACATAAATGGAATACGGAATGGTCTGTCAGCATAGGCTTCTTCAATGGCATGCCAGAACTCATCCGCTTTGTCGCTCCAATCTTGAGCGCTAGAGTGCTTGTTCTCGTTTGGCCATGCTCCGCCGCCATTCAATATTGAGCCTAGCTTGTATTGCTTAGCCTCTTCTGGGCTTACACCGCGAAGATCCGGCTGAATCATCTGACCCAGTTTCTCTTCGGTAGTCATCTGAGCCACAATGCTTGCGACTTCGTTTTCTATTGCAGCGTCTTTAGCGATTGCAGATTTAATTTGTGGCCATTCTTTAAAGTAAGGTGTTTGATAAGACATCTTGAATTCCTAAATACAAAACTATGTGAATAAATGACAACGAGTAAAGTGATTAGCTGAAATTTCTACCGGTTCAGGCAAATACTGCGAACATTCCGCTTTCGCCTGTGGGCAACGCCCTGCGTACGGGCAACCTTTCTTTTCAGGTGACCACATTGGTGTTTCCATCGAGCGGTGCGTTGGTAGTTTCTCGTGAATGCTGCGGCTCGGATCCGGCACCGCCGCAAGCAATAACTGGGTATACGGGTGTTGTGGGTTTTGCGTGATTTGCTCTGTGTCTCCCCACTCGACCATATGACCGCAGTACAACACTATGGTGTCTTCTGCAAAATAGCGTGCCGTAGCAATATCATGGGTGATATACATAAATGACTTGCCCATCTCATGCTTCATGCGATTCATTAAGTTAAGCACACCAATTCGAATCGAGACATCCAACATTGACGTTGGCTCATCCGCCAGAATCACTTTCGCACCTATAGCCAATGTTTTTGCCAAGAAAACACGCTGACGTTGACCGCCTGACAATTGATGCGGAAACTTATCCAACACTTCTTGCGGCGGTGTTAAGCCCACTTGAGTAAGGATTTTTATTAGGCGATATTCCATTTCTTTACCCGGTTTTAATCCGTGGTAAATCTGCATTGGACGCATCAAGTGATAGCGAATCGTATGCAGTGGGTTTAACGAACTGAACGGGTCTTGAAATACCATCTGTACATCGCGTCGATAAGCATCTAGCTCTTCTCCGGACGTAAACTCATCAATGTTGGTACCGTGATAATAGATACCACCTTCGGTGGCCTTGTGAATCTTAGTCGCTATTTTTGCACTGGTACTTTTGCCACACCCAGACTCCCCAACCACTGCTACACAACGCGCTTCACGTAGTTGGAAATTGAGTCCATTAACAGCACGTAAGTACTGCTTTGGTGAGAAAATTGAGTCACCTTTTTTACGAAAATCGATGCAAAGGTCTTTGGCTTCCAAAATAACCGGATGCTTTGCATCCAATGCCGCTTGGTCAATATGAGGACTTCTTGCATTCATAATTACGCCACTCCTTCGGCTTCAAGTTGTAGTGGAGTATGACAAGCCACCCAACGCGACTCTCCTAAACTGACCAAATTAGGTTCTTGTGTTCGACACTGTGCAGTGGCTTTAAAACAGCGAGGCGCAAAACGACAGCCTGAAGGCACATTTTTTAGATCGAGAGGAGAACCTGGAATTCCTTTCATCTCTTGTAACTCGCCTTTCAATGTCGGGAATGAGTCACCTAAGCCATGGGCATAAGGATGGTTTGGTTGCTGCAAAATGATCTTCGATGGTGCGAGCTCCACCAGTTGACCTGAGTACATGATGCCAATACGGTCACATAGCTCCACCATCAAACTGAGGTCATGGGTAATAAACAAAATAGAGAAACCAAAACGCTCTTTAAGCTCATACACTTTTTGCAGGATTTCGCGTTGTACCACCACATCAAGTGCAGTAGTAGGTTCATCCATAATAAGTAGCTTTGGATTTAGAGCTAACGCCATAGCAATGACAACTCGTTGTCTCATACCACCAGAAAACTGGTGTGGGTAGTCAAACAGACGCTCTGTTGGAATATCTACGATACGGAGCAACTCTTTCGCTTTCTCAATGGATTCCTCTCGGCTAGATACCAAACCATGAGCATCGAAAATATCAAAGAACTGATATTCAATGGTTTTCACTGGGTTTAAACAGTTCATTGCGCTTTGGAAAACCATCGACGTATCCTTCCAGCGGAAGTTTCTTAACTCATCGTCGTCCATTTTCAGTACATCTTGACCTTCGAATAGGATTTCACCTTCAGAGATCAATGCAGGCGGTCTGTGCAAACGCATTAGCGAGTAAGCAATAGTTGACTTACCGCAACCTGACTCGCCCGCTAGCCCTAAAATCTCGCCACGGTTAATGTGAAAGCTGACGTTATTCACTGCACGAACTTTGCCATCAAAAGTCACGTAGTCGACGCAGAGATTTCGGACATCCACCAACTTAGACGTTTCTGTATGTGTGAAATTAACCATTGGCACTCTCCATTTCTAAGCGCTGTTGCTTCGCAGCTTGTTTCGCTGCTTTCTTCTCTTCACGACGATAACGGGCCATGATTCGTTGAGCTTTCAGTTTCGGGTTTGATATTTCATCAATCGAGAAGTTGATAAGCGCTAGACCAATGGCGACCGACGCTAACGCAACAGAAGGGGCCATAATTTCCCACCACGCACCAATACGTATCGCAGAAGTTTGGTCGGCGTTGTACAACATACCGCCCCACGTCACTGCAAGAGGGTCACCCAACCCAATAAACTCTAAGGTCGCTTGCGTCATAATGGCGTAGATGACCGTACCAATAAAACTACTCGCCAGAATCGACATCATATTTGGCATAATTTCAGCAAACAGCATTCTCGGTTTGGTTTCACCCATCACTTCAGCGGCGTGG
Source organism: Vibrio sp. McD22-P3 (assembly GCF_021568915.1). Classification (NCBI taxonomy): domain Bacteria; kingdom Pseudomonadati; phylum Pseudomonadota; class Gammaproteobacteria; order Vibrionales; family Vibrionaceae; genus Vibrio; species Vibrio sp. McD22-P3. The sequence goes on along the minus strand of NZ_JAKGTN010000010.1, from coordinate 6,418 downwards.
ACAAAGTCCTTATTTCGAATCGCTAAGGTCTGAGCACGTAGCACGCGAGCTCCCCACGGCCATGACGTCGCACCAATTATTATCGCGATAACCAGAGGCGATACTTGGTCCAAGAACGCAGCCAATACCAGCATTAAAGGTAGGCTTGGAATAACCATTACTAGGTTAGTAAAGAATGATAATACGTTATCAATCACACCACCGAAGTAACCGGAAGCGATACCGATCACCATCGCCATTACAATCACAAACGTTCCAGCGACGAAGCCAACCATAAGCGAAACGCGTCCACCATAAAGAAGCTGAGACCAGACATCACGCCCCATACGCGTCGTACCTAGAATATTGTCTGGGTTTGGTGCTTGGTGTGGTCGACCAACGCGAGCTCCCGGCAATACATCGGTAAGCAGCGGTGCAAAAACACACATCAACACCACTGTTGCGACTAAGAAGATCCCAACCGCAGCTTTGGGGTTATCCAAGAAAAATTGTTTAGCCATTTTAAAGTATTTCATGCTCTTAACTCCTTTAACCCAACTCAGTGCGAAGACGTGGGTCAAGCACGAACAGCAGTAAATCTGCGATAAAGTTAGCGCCCAATACCATGATGGTCATGATAAGCAGGTAGCCTTGAATCAACGGGTAATCACGCGCAAGCATGGCTTGGAACATGACCTGTCCTAATCCCGGGTAATTGAATATGATTTCGATAATCAGCGAGCCCGCAAAGATGGCACCAACCGACATGGCAAATGTAGTGATCATTGGTAGCACTGCGTTACGCGCACCGTATTGCAGCATCACCTTTTTGTCTTTCACACCTTTAGCCCAGCCCATGACAATAAAGTCTTCACCAAGCTGGTTGATCATGTTGGAACGCATGCCCATAACGTTGCCCATTCCAAGCAGTACCATGCTGAGCAATGGCAGTGCCAAGTGATAAGCCACACTGCTGACAAATTCAAAACTCATTGCAGGATCGAGCGATGGGTCGTAAGCATAACTTGTCGGAAACCAGCCGAGATCTGATGCAAAGATAAAGTACATAAGTAGAGCCATTACTACGGCGGGAATCGACGATATCACTACCGAACCCACAGTGATGACAGAATCGACCCACGTGCCTCGCTTCCAAGCCACCCAAATACCAAGCAACGTTGTGATGGTATAAGACACGACAAGGTAAGAACCAACCAACAACAACGTCCACAACATGCCACGGCCAAGAACATCAAATACAGGTTGGAAGAAACGTGTCGATGTTCCCCACTCACCCGTCATGATGCTTTGTAGGTAAGTTAAAAACTGTTGAAACAGTGGAGTATTGGTGGAATAACCATAAAGAGCTTCAAGAGAAGCGATGGTCTCTGGTGTAATTTGCCCACCATTTTGTGCAAGACGCCCCAAAAATGATTGAATTGGGTCACCAGGCATCAATCTTGGCAAGAAAAAGTTAATGGTTACTGCGGCGACAAAGGCCAGCAAATAGAAGCCAAATCGGCTTAATAAATATCTCATAACCTAAATTCCAATTAGACTTTCCCCTCAGCTCCCCCTTATGGGGAGCCGACAAGTAAGAGAAGTGAGAGAAAAAAACGCAGCCTCCCTCGCTCAAGAGACCACGCTAAACTGGATTAACCTTTCGGTTTTAGGTTCATTAGGTGAACAAGACGGCTCATGCCATTCCAAGGTGCAGGGTGACCAATTTGATTATCTTCATTAGCCCAACCTTCGAAGCGAGAGTCGTTATATGCGTACCAGATACCGTTGTAGTAAAGAGGAATTTGAATCACATTTTCGGCAAAGTAACGTTCTACGTTAGCCGCAATTTTCTTCTGTTGATCTTCGTCTTTAGTCAAACCTAGCTCTGAGATCCACTGGTCAAGTTGTGGGTCAACATAGTTACTAACGGTAGTAGACCACCACACTGGGCTTTGTACGTATTCAGAACCCATAGTGAAATCGTAGAACTTCCATACTGAAGATTGCATCGAACCTGCACCGAATGTGGCATCGAAGTTCGCTGTTTCCCAGTTTTTCGCATACGCATTAGCTTCTGGAGTAATTACCGTTGCATCGATACCTGCCATGCGCAGACCTTCTACCGCAATAGAAGTGTTGTTTACCCAATCACTCCAACCACTTGGTACCTGGATCTTAAAGGTTAACTTGCTGCCATCTGGGTTCTCAACAAAACCGTCTCCATTAGTATCTTTGTAACCGCCGTCTGCTAATAACTGCTTAGCTTTGTTAATGTCGTACTGGTTCACTTCAGCCCAAGTTTTGTCGGCTTGTTCGTCACGCCAATTCCACATACCTTTTGGTAAGTTTGTTGCTGGGTTTCCACCGACAACGTAACCATAAGAACCAATCATCATCATGGCTTCACGGTCCATTGATAGGCTTACCGCTTTACGGAAGTTCACATCATGGAAGGCTTTATTTGCGCCTTCATTCTCTGTTTTATAGTTGAAGGTGATTCGAACACCATCGTTTGATGGGAACCAGTACTTGTTATTTGGATGTTTAGAAACAAACGTACGCTCGATATCAGGAATAAAGATACCTGCCCAGTCCACGATTCCTTTTGAAAGCATCTCTAGCGCTGCATCGTTACTTGAGAATTGCGGGAACTCTAAACAGTCAATTTTGAGGTCTTTATTCCAATAATTTGGGTTACGACACTGAACATAAACTTGTGGTGTAAAACGCTGGATTTCTGTGAATGGGCCCGTGCCCACTGGGTTATCATTCGTGCTTTGGGCTGGCGAATCATTACCTTCCCAAATATGTTTAGGGACGATACGAACCGTTTCACCAAGAACATCGCGCGCTGCAAACGCATTCGGTTCTTTTAGATAGATTTTAACTTGTAGGTCATTAACCTTCTCGACTTTGTCAACTTTACCGCTGACACCGCCGGTATCGATCTCTGGATGTGCTTTCGGATACTCGTAAGTAAACACAACATCATCAGCCGTGAACGGTTTCCCATCAGACCAAAGAACACCCTCACGAAGATCAACAGTCAGTACCGTCAAATCATCGCTCAGTTCATAGCCTGTTGCGAGCCAAGGATGGACGTTTTTCGAGTCTAAGATATCGAAGATGTATAGCGATTCATAAGCAAAGTCTGAACGACCACCAAACCAAGGGTTAAAGTTACGCACCCAGCCAGTTGAGAATTCATTGAGAATCTTCAAGTTTGGCATGGAAGACGATTCTTCAGCGTGAGCGGGGATAACCATTGATGCAGCAATTGCAGAAGTAAGAAGCAGCGTTTTTTTCATCTATCTATCCTTGTTTATGAACTGTGTAGGCGAAGTTCGTTATCGTTGTTTTTCAAGGATACTAGCGAGGAATTCGGTTTATAAACGTGACTAAAACCACATTGGATCGGCAATGGGTTGCCTATTTGTTAAAACTAAAAAGCGTTGCACAGAAACCTTCTCACTCATGAAACTTTTCTATAATTTGCATAATTTAACTTATATTAATCATTGACTTAGGTTGAAATATTTCATGAAAATTCATTTTCTGGCTATTCAAGCTCACGCTTTTGGGATCAGAAATAGGCAATAGTGTTGCTATTTGTTAATCCACCCCCATAACCTTAAGTAATAAAGCGAACGATTAGGCACATCAATGCAACAACAAGATCAATCCAGAGCTAAGAGCAAAAACTTAGGTATTCTATTAGAACTGGTTAACTTCATTCGCCCTTACCAAGCCAAAGTATTTGCCGCTCTGGTAGCACTCATCTTCACCGCAGGCCTCACTCTGTCTGTTGGTCATGGGGTTCGAATCTTAATTGACCAAGGCTTTGCTCAGCAATCACTGCAAGACTTGGGTAATGCGATTCAATTTATCATGTTGGTCACTGTGTGCATTTCCATTGGCACCTTTTTTAGATTCTATTTAGTTTCTTCTGTTGGTGAACGCGTCAGCGCAGATATTCGCCTCGCGGTATTCAATCACATCATTACCCTGCATCCGAGTTATTTTGAGACCAACGGCAGTGGCGATATCATGTCTCGAATCACCACGGATACGACGCTATTGCAAAGTATCATTGGTTCTTCTTTTTCTATGGCAATGCGCAGTGCGCTTATGTGTATTGGTGCGATTATCATGCTGTTTGCCACCAACATTAAGTTGACGCTCATTGTGTTAGCATCGGTTCCGTTTATTTTGATTCCCATCTTGTTCTACGGGCGTCGTGTAAGAGCACTCTCACGTCAAAGCCAAGACTCTATGGCGGACGTAGGCAGCTACGCAGGTGAAGCGATTGAACATATCAAAACGGTCCAAAGTTACAGTTTTGAGGCGCAAGAGCGTGCGGCTTTTGCTGAGGAAGTAGAACGAGCTTATGACATTGGACGTAGGCGCGTTAAGCAGCGCGCTATCTTGATTTCTGGCGTTATCGTTATTGTTTTTACTGCTATTGCTGGCATGCTTTGGGTTGGGGGCAGCGACGTGATCCACGGCACCATGTCAGCCGGTGACCTTGGTGCTTTTGTTTTCTACGCAATTATGGTGGCTTCTTCTTTAGCGACCATTTCAGAAGTCTTAGGTGAGCTGCAACGCGCTGCAGGCGCAACCGAGCGCTTGGTCGAAATCCTGCAAGTTGACAGCCATATCAAGGCACCTGAAAGCATCTTCAATGCAACCAATACGCTACGATCTGAAGTTACGTTTGACGATGTAACCTTCCACTACCCTTCCCGACCTTCTCAATCTGCCACTGAACAGTTAACCCTCAAAGCAGACGAAGGTAAAGTACTTGCACTCGTTGGGCCGTCTGGAGCAGGTAAAACAACGGTATTTGAGCTTTTGCAGCGTTTCTACGATCCCCAAGCCGGACAAGTGAAATTAGGTAACGTCGATATTCGAGAGTTTGACCCTCACGAACTTCGCAAGCAAATGGCCCTAGTTCCACAACAACCCGCTTTGTTTAGTCACGACGTCTTTCACAATATCCGTTACGGCAATCCAGAAGCGACCGATGAGCAAGTGATTGAAGCGGCGAAAAAAGCCCATGCCCATGATTTCATCATGCAGTTGCCAGATGGCTACCACAGCTTCTTAGGAGAAAGGGGCGTGCGACTTTCTGGAGGGCAACGCCAACGCATCGCTATTGCGCGCGCTATCCTCAAAGATCCAAAAATCCTTCTGCTTGATGAAGCCACAAGCGCCCTCGATAGCGAGAGTGAACATCATGTACAACAAGCATTAGAAGAGTTAATGGTCGGAAGAACCACTATCATCATCGCGCACCGTCTTTCAACCATTCAGCACGCAGACCAAATTGCGGTGTTAGACCATGGTCGTTTGGTCGATATTGGCGATCATCATTCGTTGCTAGAAAATTGCGAACTATATAAGCGTTTGGTGGAGCTACAGTTTAAACAGCCCATCGTGAGATAATAGCGGCAGTTGTACAAATCATTAATGTAAAAGCCCTTGTTTGGTCAAATCCAAACAAGGGCATAGAAGTTTCTATTCGAGCCGCTACCAGTGGATATCTAGATCTTGGTTCAAGTTGTTTTGTATATCACCCCACTCGTCCATTAACTCAGAGGCTTTTCGGTGTGAAATCGGTTTAACCAGCGTTGAGCCAGCATGATCTTTCAGGTTGAGCGTATAGGTTTTAGCATTAAGGTCGGCCGTTATACTGTGGTATTCGTCAAGACACTGCTGTTTAGTTTTGTTAGGTCCCCATGCTAACGTCAAATCCGTTCCGTTAATATTCATGCAAACCGCAAGCGAGCTACAATCCATCGCATTCTCCTTGTCGTTAGTGTAGTCACTCTATGAAGCTAGCCAAGTCTGGTCATTTCGCCAACACAAACTGTCAAATCTTGAGTGATCACTCATTAATACGCTGACATTTACAACATCCGTCACTGTAACTCTTCGACTCCCCTGCTCATTTCAGGGTGAGCAAATTTCCAAAGAAAAATACCCAAACTCAAACCCTGTCATTCCTGCGAAGGCAGGAATCTACTGACAGCGCTCACTGAATCGTATGGTCCACTTCACAAACTGAGTGACGAGGCTAGCTTATTATTACCCTATTCCTTGCCAGTAACATCAACCTCACAAATCACTGTGAGGTGGTTTGACCAACTTCTTCTAATCAGCATAGTGTCTATGAAAATGGGCTCTTACCAACTTAGCCAACTAGTTCGAATAGGCCGTCTTATTTCCATTTTTTAACCTACCGAAGAAACGTGTTCTCTGTTAGAGTCACCGTCAAACACGCTATTGAATAAAGACACCCACAGATCGCATGTAATTGATGGATTTTTATTCACCTTTAGAACTCATTTTAGGAATCCCTAGTGACTAACAACGAAATTTTACGTCGTATCCAACACGCGTTAAACCTTAAAAACGCACAGATAATGAAAGCTTT